>NZ_JAQHYR010000009.1:0-200828 GCF_027858075.1 Clavibacter sp. CT19
GGCCGTCCATGGTGCCTTGTGCACCGGGACAGACCCCGGCGTATCAGCCGGCCCATCCGCACCCCGCGCCAGACGCGGAAGCGGCCGGATCCCCTCGGGGGTCCGGCCGCTTCCGTCGTGCGGGGCTGCGGTCCGCGTCAGTCCTCGGGCTTCGTCTTGTCGACGAGCTCGGCGGCGGGGGCGTGCGTGCTCGCGCCGACCGCGTGCGCGGCGAGGGCGGCCGCGCCCATGATCCCGGCGTTGTTGCGCAGCTCCGCCGGCACGATGGGCGTGCGGAGGCGCAGCAGCGGCAGGAAGTGCTTGTGGTTCTTGGAGACGCCGCCGCCGACGATGAACAGCTCGGGCCACATCAGCTTCTCGAGCTGGCCGTAGTAGACCTGCAGGCGCGCGGCCCAGCGCTTCCAGTTGAGGTGCGCGCGCTCCTTGGCGGCGTAGGACGCGCGACGCTCGAAGTCGCGCCGGCCGGCCACGTCCATGTGGCCGAGCTCCGCGTTGGGGATCAGGACGCCGTCGTGGATGAGGGCCGTGCCGATGCCGGTGCCGAGCGTCGTCATGATCACGAGGCCGCGCACGTCCTTGGCCGCGCCGTAGCGAGCCTCGGCGTAGCCGGCCGCATCGGCGTCGTTCACGAAGGTGATCTCGAGGCCCAGGCGCTCCTCGAACAGCTTCTCGGCCTCGAGGCCGATCCAGCTGGGGGAGACGTTGGCGGCCGACATGGTCGTGCCGTGGACGATCGCGGCCGGGAAGCACACGCCGAGCGGCGTGCCCGCGGGCACCTCGCCGAGCGCCTCGATGATCTGCGTGACGGTGGCCACGATGTCCTCGGGCTCGCCGCCCTGCGGCGTCGGGAGCTTCACGCGCTCGCTCTTCAGCTCGCCGGTCGCGACATCCACGATGGCGCCCTTGATCCCCGTGCCGCCGATGTCGATGCCGATTGCGGTCGTCGCGTCCTCGCTCATGCAAGCGACCCTACCGGCTCGTCCGACCGCGTCCCGCCCGCCCGACCGGGCCCGGCGGGCCTAGCATCGGCAGCATGAGCGACAGCGACGAGCAGTACTGGTACGACGACCGCACGGGCGAGGTGGAGAAGGGGATGCTGTCCCCTGGCGTCCACCGCATCGGCCCGTTCGCCACGGCCGAGGAGGCCGCCGCCGCGCCGCAGCGCCTGCGCGAGCGTTCGGAGCAGTGGGCCGCCGAGGAGCGCGACGCCGACTGACGGCCGGCCTCAGTCGGAGTAGCTCTCGGCCTCCGACGGGAAGGCGCCGGCGACGACGTCGTCCCGGTAGCGCGTGGCCGCGTCGAGCAGCACCTGGCGCATGTCCGCGTAGCGGCGCACGAACCGGGGCACGCGACCCGACGTGAGGCCCGCGAAGTCCGTCCAGACGAGGATCTGCCCGTCGGTGCCCGGGCCCGCGCCGATGCCGATGGTGGGGATCCGGAGCTCGGCCGTGACGCGTCGCGCGATCTCCTGCGGCACCATCTCCAGCACGACGGCGAACGCGCCGGCGTCCTCGACGGCGCGCGCGTCGGCGAGGAGGGACTCGGCCGCGTCCCCGCGCCCCTGGATGATGTGCCCGCCCAGGCCGTGCTCGCTCTGCGGCGTGAAGCCGATGTGGCCCATCACGGGGATGCCGGCGGAGACCACCCGCCGGATCTGCTCCGCGCTCCGCACGCCGCCCTCGAGCTTCACGGCATGAGCGCGCGCCTCCTTCATGAAGCGCACCGACGTGGCCAGCGCCTGGTCCGGCCCCGACTCGTAGGAGCCGAACGGCAGGTCGGCCACCACGAGGGCGCGCTGCGCGGACGCGGCGACGGCGCGCGCCAGCGGGAGGAGCTCGTCCACCGTCACCGGGACGGTCGTGTCGTAGCCGAGCACGGTGTTGCCGGCCGAGTCGCCGACGAGCAGGAAGTCGATCCCGGCCTCGTCGAACACGCCCGCCGTGAGCATGTCGTAGCTCGTGAGCCCGGTGATCTTGAGTCCCTGCTCCTTGGCCCGGGCGAAGTGGCGGATCCGCACGCGCTTCGGCGGCGCGGCGGGCTCCGACGGGAGGCGGGCGGGCTCGGGCGGGGTGACGGCAGCGTCGGGGCTCTGCATGCGGCCGAGTCTACGGGCGGGCCCCGTCGCGCTCCGCGCCGCCCCTGGTCAGCCGGTAGGTTGGACACCGACGAGAGGGTGGTGGATGGACAAGCAGCGTGACTTCGTCCTGCGGACGATCGAGGAGCGCGGGATCAAGTTCGTGCGCCTGTGGTTCACCGACGTGACCGGCACCCTGAAGTCGGTGGCGATCGCCCCGGCCGAGGTGGAGGGTGCGTTCGCCGAGGGCCTCGGGTTCGACGGCTCCGCCATCGAGGGGCTCACCCGCTCCTACGAGGCCGACATGCTGGCCCACCCGGATCCGACGACGTTCCAGATCCTCCCGTGGCGCGGCGAGATCGACCCCACCGCGCGCATGTTCTGCGACATCTCCACGCCCGACGGGCAGCCGGCCATCGCGGATCCCCGCAACGTCCTCAAGCGCACGCTGGAGAAGGCGGCCGACCGCGGCTTCACCTTCTACACGCACCCCGAGATCGAGTTCTACCTCCTCAAGTCGAGCGAGTTCGGCGTCGACGGCCCCGAGCCGGTCGACGCGGCGGGCTACTTCGACAACGTCCCCGGCGGCACGGCACACGACTTCCGCCGCCGTTCGGTCCGCATGCTCGAGGACCTCGGCATCTCGGTGGAGTTCAGCCACCACGAGGCGGGCCCGGGCCAGAACGAGATCGACCTGCGCTACGCCGACGCGCTCACCACGGCGGACAACATCATGACGTTCCGCACGGTCATCAAGGAGGTGGCGATCGAGCAGGGCGTCTACGCGACGTTCATGCCCAAGCCCCTCGCGCACCAGCCCGGGAGCGGCATGCACACGCACATGTCGCTCTTCGAGGGCGACGTCAACGCGTTCTACGCGTCCGGCGCCGAGTACCAGCTCTCCACGATCGGCCGCCAGTTCATCGCCGGGCTGCTCAAGCACGCCCCCGAGATCACCGCCGTGACGAACCAGTTCGTGAACTCCTACAAGCGGCTCTGGGGCGGCGGCGAGGCCCCGAGCTTCGTCACGTGGGGCCACAACAACCGCTCGGCCCTCGTGCGCGTGCCGCTGTACAAGCCCAACAAGGGCAACAGCTCCCGCGTCGAGTACCGCGCCATCGACTCCGCGGCGAACCCGTACCTCTCCTTCTCGCTCATGCTGGCCGCCGGCCTCAAGGGCATCGAGGAGGGCTACGAGCTGCCGGCCGAGGCCGAGGACAACGTGTGGAGCCTGAGCGACGCCGAGCGGCGCGCCCTCGGCTACGCGCCGCTGCCGTCGAGCCTCGACCACGCGATCCAGCTCATGGAGCGCTCCGAGCTCGTCGCCGAGACGCTGGGGGAGCAGGTGTTCAACTACGTGCTGCTCAACAAGCGGCAGGAGTGGCGTGACTACCGCGCACAGGTGACGCCGTACGAGCTGCGCTCGAACCTCGAGATGCTCTGACGCGGATCCGCGCCCGACGCACCCGCACCGACATCCGACGACGAGGCCGGAGCACCCGATGAGACGCGGACAGACCCTGACCGGCGCGCTCGCGCGCGCCGGGTTCGCCCGGCTGAGCGAGGTGGGGGAGACCCTCGGCGAGGCGGCCGAGCTCTCCGGGTGGGCCGAGGCCGAGCTGGTCGAGGCGCTGACGCCCAGCGCGGATCCCGACGCCGCGCTCGATGCGCTCGTCCGGCTGCTGCGGCTCGACCCGGAGCGGACGCGCGCCGTGCTCGACGACGCCGACGCGCGGCACCGGCTGGCCCGGGTGCTCGGATCCTCCGCCGGACTCGCCGACTTCCTGGCGCGGCATCCGGCCGAACTCGACGCCTTCGCCCTCCCGCTCGCGCACTCGCCCGCGCCGGGCGACGTGCGGGAGGTGCTGCTCGCCTCCGTGGGCGCGGTGGACGGCGTCGCCGCGATCACCGGGGCCGAGGCGCGCGCGGCGCTCCGCATCCGGTACCGCGCCCTCGTGGCCCGCGTGGCCGCGTGGGACCTCGTACACCCGGACCCGCTCGTGGCCGTCCGACCGGTCACGGCCGCGTTGGCCGACCTCGCGGGCGCCGCGCTCGAGGCCTCGCTCGCGGTCGCCCGCGCCGAGCTGTCGGCGCCCGGCACCTTCGGCCGCGCCCGTCCCGACGAGATCGCGGCGACCCGCCTCGCCGTCATCGGCATGGGCAAGGCGGGGGCCCGTGAGCTGAACTACGTCAGCGACGTCGACGTCATCTTCGTGGCCGAGGCCGCGACGGACGCCGACGGCGAGCCCGCGATCGAGCCCCATCGCGCGGTCGAGCTCGCGACGCGGCTGGCCGTGCTCACCATGCGCGGGATCGACGAGCACGAGGTGGAGCCCGCGCTCTGGGAGGTGGACGCGAACCTCCGGCCCGAGGGCAAGGCCGGCGCCCTCGTCCGCACACTCGACTCGCACCTGGCGTACTACGACCGGTGGGCCAAGGACTGGGAGTTCCAGGCGCTCCTCAAGGCCCGGCCGCTGGCCGGCGACGCCGAGCTGGGGGAGCGGTACGCCGATGCGGTGGCTCCCCTCGTCTGGTCGAGCGCGTCCCGCGAGGGCTTCGTCGGTCAGGTCCAGCGGATGCGCACGCGCGTGACGGACAACATCCCCGCCGAGCAGCTGCACCAGCAGATCAAGCTCGGGCCCGGCGGCATCCGCGACATCGAGTTCACGGTGCAGCTCCTCCAGCTGGTCCACGGCCAGACGGACGAGCAGGTGCGGCAGCGCGGCACGCTGCCCGCGCTCGTGGCCCTCGCCGACGCGGGCTACATCGGGCGCGTGGAGGCCGGCGACTTCGCCCGCGACTACCGCTACCTGCGCCTGCTCGAGCACCGCCTCCAGCTCGAGCGCCTGCACCGCACGCACCTCATGCCCGTCGACGAGGAGCGGTTGCGCGCTCTCGCGCGCAGCACGGGCCTCGACGGGCGAGCAGAGGAGCTCGTCGCGCGGTGGACCGCCACCAAGACCCGGGTCCGCACGCTGCACGAGCGCCTGTTCTACCGCCCGCTGCTCGCCGCCGTCGCCTCCCTCCCCGAGGAGACGCTCGCCCTCACGAGCGACCAGGCCGCGGCGCGCCTCTCGGCCATCGGCTTCGTCGACGCGCGCGGTGCCCTCGCGCACATCCGCGCGCTCTCGCAGGGCGTGTCCCGGAGCTCCGCCATCCAGCGTCACCTGCTGCCCGTGCTCCTGCAGTGGTTCGCGGATGGACCGGATCCCGATCACGGCCTGCTCGCGTTCCGCCGGCTCAGCGAGGCGCTGGGCGAGGCGACGTGGTTCCTGCGGATGCTGCGCGACTCCGCGGGCGCGGCGCAGCGGCTGACGCAGGTGCTGTCCGGATCCCGCTACGTGTCCGAGCTGCTCGACCGCGTTCCCGAGGCGGCCGCGTGGCTCGCCCGCGATGAGGATCTGCGGCCCCGCTCCCGGGCATCGCTCGACGAGGAGGCGGTGGCCACGGTGAACCGCCACCCCACGGCCGACGCGGCGGCCGCGGCGCTCCGGACCCTGCGGCGCCGCGAGGTCCTGCGTCTCGCGATCGGCGCCATCGTCGGCGTCACGCACGTCGAGACCCTCGGGCCGTCGCTCGCGGACATCACCACGGCCACCCTGCGCGGGGTGATGCGCGCCATCCGCCGCGAGGACGGGCCGTGGCCCGAGTACGCCGTGGTCGCCATGGGCCGCTACGGCGGGGCGGAGCTCGGCTTCGGCTCCGACGCCGACGTGATGCACGTGTACCGCCCGATCGCCGGCATGGACCCCGACCTCGCCCAGCGCCGCGCGCAGCTCATCGTGTCCGAACTCACGCGCCTCACCGACGACTCGCGCCTGCCGCTCGACCTCGACACGGGCCTCCGACCCGAGGGCCGCAACGGCCCCGTCGTCCGCTCGTTCGCGTCCTACCGGGCCTACTACGAGCGCTGGTCGCTCACGTGGGAGGCGCAGGCGCTCCTGCGCGCGCGTGGCGTCGTCGGCGACAGCGGGCTCATCGCGGACTTCACGGAGCTGGCGGACCGGATCCGGTACCCGGCGGCCATCGGCGAGGCCGACGTCCGGGAGATCAAGCGCATCAAGGCGCGCGTGGAGAACGAGCGGCTCCCTCAGGGCGCGGATCCGACGCGGCACCTGAAGCTCGGACGCGGCTCCCTCAGCGACGTCGAGTGGCTCGTGCAGCTCCTGCAGCTGCAGCACGCGCACGCGCATCCGGCGTTGCGCACGCCGACCACGCTCGGCGCCCTCGACGCGGCGGTCGACGCCGGGCTCGTCGCGCCGGATGACGCCGAGCGGCTGCGCGAGGCCTGGCTCCTGGCGTCCCGCGTGCGCTCGGCCATGACCCTCTGGACGAACCGCACGGCCGACGTCCTCCCCGCGGACCGCGCGGCGCTCGACGCCATCGCGCGCCTGCTGGAGTACCCGCCCGGATCCGCGTCGGTCCTGGAGGAGGAGTACCTGGGCGTGACGCGCCGGTCGCGCGCGGTGTTCGAGCGGCTCTTCTACGGGCTCGACGACCGCATGGATCCGCTCGGGGCCTGACCCCGCGTCATCTCGCCCATCCGAGAGCCGCCCCATCGGCTTCCCGCGGACACGACGACGGGCCGCCCTCCCGGAGAAGGACGGCCCGTGCGTCAGGCGCCCCGATGCGGGGCGGCGAGGGGATCAGACGCCGTAGTACAGCTCGAACTCGAACGGGTGCGGGCGCTGCGCGAGGGGCTTGATCTCCTTCTCGCGCTTGTACTCGATCCACGTCTCGATGAGGTCGGGCGTGAACACGTTGCCGGCCGTGAGGAAGTCGTGGTCGGCCTCCAGCGCGTCCAGCGCGGCGCCGAGCGACGCCGGCACCTGCGGGATGTTCTTCGCCTCCTCGGGCGGGAGCTCGTAGAGGTCCTTGTCGACGGGCTCGTGCGGCTCGATGCGGTTCTTGATGCCGTCGATGCCGGCCATGAGCTGCGCCGCGAACGCGAGGTAGGGGTTGCTCGACGCGTCGGGCGCGCGGAACTCGATGCGCTTCGCCTTCGGGTTGGTGCCCGTGATCGGGATGCGGATGGACGCCGAGCGGTTGCCCGCCGAGTACACGAGGTTGACGGGTGCCTCGAAGCCGGGCACGAGGCGGTGGTAGGAGTTCACCGTCGGGTTCGTGAACGCGAGGATGGCGGGCGCGTGCTTGAGGATGCCGCCGATGTACCAGCGCGCGACGTCCGACAGGCCGCCGTAGCCGGCCTCGTCGTAGAACAGCGGCTTGCCGTCGTTCCAGAGCGACTGGTGCGTGTGCATGCCCGAGCCGTTGTCGCCGAAGAGCGGCTTCGGCATGAACGTGGCCGTCTTGCCCCACTGCTCGGCCGTGTTCTTGACGATGTACTTGAACTTCAGGATGTCGTCCGCTGCGTGCACCATGGTGTCGAAGCGGTAGTTGATCTCGGCCTGGCCGCCCGTGCCCACCTCGTGGTGCGCGCGCTCGAGGATGAGTCCTGCGTCGATCAGCTTGAGGCTGATGTCGTCGCGGAGGTCGGCCTGCTTGTCGACCGGGCTGACGGGGAAGTAGCCGCCCTTGTACGGCGTCTTGTTGCCGAGGTTGCCGCCCTCCTCCTCGCGTCCCGAGTTCCACGCGCCCTCCTCGGAGTCCACCGAGTAGAAGCTCGTGTGCTGGTTCACCTCGTAGCGGACGTCGTCGAAGATGTAGAACTCGGCCTCGGGGGCGAAGAACGCGGTGTCGGCGATGCCGGACGCGGCGAGGAACTTCTCGGCCTTCTTGGCCACCTGGCGCGGGTCGCGGGCGTAGATCTCGCCGTTGCGGGGGTTGTAGATGTCGAACACCATGATGAGCGTGCGCTCGATGCGGAACGGGTCGACGTAGGCGGTCGTCACGTCGGGGATGAGCTGCATGTCCGACTCGTGGATGCTCGCGAAGCCGCGGATGGACGAGCCGTCGAACAGCTGGCCGACGGAGAAGAACTCCTCGTCGACGGTGGACGCGGGGATGTTGAAGTGCTGCTGCACCCCGGGGAGGTCGGTGAACCGGATATCGAGGAACTTGACGTCGGTGTCCTTGATGAACGCGAGCACCTCGGATGAGTCTCTGAACATGTGGTGTCTCCAAAAGGGGGCCGGAGCGGATGAGACTGACGGTTTCAGCCTCTCCGACCCTAGGGGGAAGGGGTTACCTCGCCATAACCGCCGTGTTTCCGCGATGTTACGCAGGCCGTCCCGGGCGCGTCGCCGACTGTCCGCATGCCCCGGAGATCAGGGGATCCACCGCCCGCGCGCCTAGGATCGATGCGTGCCCGCCACCCCGTACAGCCCCGAACTCGGCGATCCCGGACGGAACAGGTGGCCGGGGGAGCGCCTCGGCCTCCCGGAGCGGGGGCGGGGCTCCGTGGCCCGCGCCGGACGGCGGATCGTCGGCGTGTGCATCGACTGGGCCCTCGCGGTCGTCGTGTCGTGGGCCTTCTTCTCCTACGACGCCACGGCGACGCTCGCGATCTTCGCCGTGATGCAGTACGTCCTCGTCGTCACGCTGGGCGGCAGCGTCGGCCACGTCGTCCTCGGCATGCGCGTGCGGCCGCTCACGGGCGGCTACGTGTCGCTCTGGCGCCCCGCGCTCCGCACCGTCCTCCTGTGCCTGGTGGTGCCGGCGGTGGTCTGGAACGCCGACCAGCGCGGCCTCCACGACGTCTTCTCCGGCACGGTCCTCGTCCGCACGTCGTGACCGCGGCACGCCCCCTCGGGGACGGTGCGGCTCGGCGTCAGCCGGGCTCGCACCCGAGGTAGACGAGCTCCGGGTCGACCCCGCCGAGCACCACGCGGGCGGGCGACCCGGCACGGACGGCGCCCAGCTCGCGGCTCTCGGTCTCGCGGCCGTCGTCCGTGCGCCCCGTGGTCACCTCGAAGCGCGCCAGGGCCGCGCTGCAGTCCTCGGGGGCCGTCATGTCCAGGAGCGTGCACGACGTGGTGTCGACGCACTCGCTCGCGCGGGAGGCAGGATCGAGGACCGGCACGACGACCGCGTCCCGTGTCAGGTCGGCGCCGATCGTCGTGAACTGCGCCCGCGTCGAGTCCTGGAACGTCACCAGGACCACCAGGATGCCGGCGAGCCCGCACACCGCGGCGATCGACGGCCCGAGGCCCCTGCGTGCGAGCTCGCGTCGGGATCGTCCGTAGGGATGGCGGCGCTCCGGTGTCGCGGTCACCGGCGGCGTCGCGTCGCGGGGGGCCGACGCGGGACCCGGACGGGGAACCGCACCGGGATGCGTCGACGTGGGATCGCGACGCAGCAGCAGCGCGTCGCGCGCGAGGGTGAGCTGTACGAAGCGCTCGTGTGCCGTGCGGAGCTGCTGCGGCGTCGCGCCCGGCAGCCGATCCGGATGCGTCTCCCGGGCACGGCGCGCGTAGGCCCGGCTTATGGTGGGCCGGTCGGCGTCGACGGCGACCCCGAGCAGGGCCGCAGCGGAGACCGGATCCATGGGCTCAGTCTGCGCCGGGGCGAATGCCCGCGCAAACGGGCGACGAGAGGGGGATCAGCGGGCGCGCGACGGGCGCACCTTGAAGGGGTCCACGCCCTTCGGGATCGGCATGCTGTTCTGCCCGAGGGAGGTGAGCCGGTTGTTGACGGCCAGCACCTCCGCCTTCGTGATGGTGCGTGGGAAGCGCTGCAGCCGGCCGGCGAGCTTGTGCAGCTCGACGGAGTCGGCGTCGGGTCCCACGAAGACGAAGTGCACGGGCACGTTGGGGAGGACGCGCGCGATCTTGCGGCGCTCGTCCTCGAGCATGCGCGTCGTGCGGCTCTTGGGACCCTCGCCGATCAGCGCGACCCCGGGACGCCCGACGGCACGGTAGACCGCGTCCTGGGACTTGCCGTTGACGGCGACCGGCATCTCGCTCCCGACCCAGCCGCGCTTGAGCGAGCTGCGGAGCACCACGCCGACGGCGCCGGGCTGGCCCTTGATCTGCAGGTACGCGGCGCGCTCGGCCTTGCGCCCGAGGACGATGAGGAAGGCGAGGATGCCGGCGAAGACGCCGGCGATCACGAAGAGGATCGCGGTGAGCCAGCTGCCGCCCGTCGCGAAGACGGCGAGCAGGATGCCGACGACGACGGGCCCGAGCAGCGCCAGGAGCATCCACCAGACCGAGCTCTTGTCGTACCGCCGGGTCATCTGGAAGACCTGCCACATCTGCTTGATGCGGCCGGGTTCCTTGGGCGCCTTCGGAGAGGCTGTCTTGCGGGCCATGGTGCCCAGGATACCCGGTGCCCGGGCACGTCCCGGCACCGCGCCACGTTGGCTCCCTCCCAGCCTCGCGAAGGCGACGCCATCCCCGACAGCAGCGGCGGAGCCGCCTCGACACGACGCGTCGCGCATGCTCCCCCTCCGAGGGGCCGCCCCTCCTCGACAGGGGAGCGGCAGCCGGGGAGGACGGTGGTCGTGCAGGGAGCACGTGAGGGAAGGCGGGGATCGCGGGAGACGCGCGCGCGGGACGGGGAGCGACGTCCCTCGCCACCGGGGCGGACGCCCGCCGCCGCTCGGCGCCGTGCGGGCACGGGACCCGTCGACGGCGCATCGGACATCGCCGGCTACCGGTTGGTCCGGCTCGTCGGCCGGGGCGAGCGCGCGCAGGTGTTCCTCGGTCGACCCACGGCGCGCCTGGGCGACGGCGAGGACCCCTCGGGCAACGTCGCGGTGAAGATCGTCCCCGCCACGCAGCGGAGTCGTGGCCACACCGAGATACTGGCGCTCCAGGCGGTCGACTCCGAGCACGTCGTGCGCCTGCTCGACGTCGCGTCGCTCGCGGACGGCGGCACGTGCCTCGTCCAGACCCTGTGCGCCCGCGGCACCGCGGCGGCGCTCGTGGGCAGGAGGGGCGGCCTGACGCCCGGGGAGGTGGCGACCCTGCTGGCGTCCGTCCTGCGGGGTCTCGGCGACCTCCACCAGGTCGGCATCGCGCACGGGGCGCTCGACCTGACGCACGTCCTCCTGGACGGGACGGGGCGCCCGGTGCTCGGCGGGCTCGGATCCGCGCACCTGCCGGGCGGATCGGACGAGGAGGGAGCGGCCTCCGGACCCGGCCACGGCACGGACCCGATGGCGGACGACCTGGCCCGGGTGGCGCGCATGGCGGCTGCGCTCCGGATGCCCCATGACGGGGGGCCGCGATCCGCTGACTCCTGCTGGGACGACTGGCTCACCCGGCTCGACGACGCGGTCCACGGCGAATCGGACGCCACCGCGCACGACCTCGCCGATCGGCTGCTGGAGACCGTGGATGCGGCACCTCTGGCGGACATCGCGCTCCACCCGGCGGACGACGACCGGTGGCCCGTCGGCGGCGTACCCGGCGCCGCGGCGATCGGGCCGCTCCCCGACGGGCCGCGTGTCCCCCGGCGGCGCGAGAGGCGGGTCGAGGCGTCGAGGGGAGTCCTCCCGCGCGTCGCGCCTCGCCGCCATCGGGCGCCCCGGGAGACGCTCGGGCGCCGGTGCGCCGCCCGCCTGCGCATCGCCGGCGCCGCCGTCCTACGGGAGACGGCCGCGGTGCGTCCGCGTGCGTGGGTGGGCGGCGCCGTGGCGCTCCTCGTCGCGGCATCCGGCGCTGTCGTCGTGCCGATGCTGGGCGCCGCGGCGCACGACGCCCCGCAGACGGCCGTCGGGCGCCCGACGCCCTCGACGGGACCGGGGACCGCCGACGGGATGCCGGAGCAGGTACCGACGGACGTGGTGCCGGATCATCCCGACGCGGATGCGGCGGCCTCCCCGGATCCCGACGTCGCCGCGCCGGCGCTGCTCCGGCTTCGCGCGGCGTGCCTGCGCGCCGCCTCGGACGGATGCCTCCACGAGGTGGATCAGCCGGACTCCGCGATCGAGGACGCCGACCGTTCCCGGGCACGGTCGGGAGGGCCGGAGGGCTCCGAGCTGCACGCGTCCGACCGGTTGGACACGGCCCAGCGCCTCGGCGACACGGCGCTCATCACGATGCACGGGGACGCGGATGCCCCGGAACGCCGACCGGCCTCCCTCCTGATGGTCAGGGGGGAGGCCGGATGGCGGATCCGCGACCTGATGGACGACCGGTGAGGCCGACCGTCAGGTGCGTGCGCTAGATGCCGAGGTCGGCGTCGAAGGCGCCCGCCTCGAGGCGGTTCTTCACCGCGACGAGGAAGCGGGAGGCGTCCGCGCCGTCGACGATGCGGTGGTCGTACGAGAGCGCCAGGTACACCGTGGAGCGGATGGCGATCGTGTCCTGTCCGTCGGCCGTGATGACGACGGGGCGCTTGGTGACGATGCCGGTGCCGAGGATTGCGGACTGCGGCAGGAAGACCACCGGGGTGTCGAACAGCGCGCCACGCGAACCCGTGTTGGTGAGCGTGAACGTGCCGCCTGCCAGCTCGTCCGGCGACAGCTTGTTGTCGCGGGTGCGGGCAGCGAGGTCGGCGATCTCCGACGCGAACTGGGCGAGGTTCTTGCCCTCGGCGTCCTTGACCACGGGGGTCAGCAGGCCGCGCTCGGTGTCGACCGCGATGCTGATGTTCTCGTGATCCGGGTAGACGATGCTGTCGCCGTCGACGGTCGCGTTGACGACCGGGTAGGCGCGCAGTGCCTCCGCTGCGGCCAGTGCGAAGAACGGCAGGAAGGAGAGCTTGACGCCGGTCTTCTCGAGGAACTCGCCCTTCACACGGTCGCGGAAGCGGGCCACCTTCGTGACGTCCACCTCGACCACGGAGGTGAGCTGCGCCGTCGACTGCATGGAGACCACCGCGCGGTCGGCGATGAGCTTGCGCATGCGCGACATCTTGGCCGTCGTGCCGCGCAGCGGCGACGTCTCGAGGGGAGCCGCGGCCGGGGCGGCGGGCGCCGACGGAGCCGTGGAGCGGACGGCGGAGGCGGCGGCCTCCGCCGCGGCGAGGACGTCCTCCTTGCGGATGCGGCCACCGACCCCGGTACCCGTGACCGACGCGATGTCGACGCCGCGCTCGTTGGCGAGCTTGCGCACCAGCGGGGTGACGTAGCCCGCGTTGCCGGACGCGGCGGGGGCCGGAGCCGGAGCCGCGGCGGGCGCGGGAGCCACGGCCGGCGCGGGAGCGGCAGCGACGGGAGCCGCCGGCGCGGGGGCCGGGGTCTCCTCGGCCGCGGCCGGCTGCGGGGCCGCAGGGGCGGGCTCGGGCTCGACGGGCGCGGGCGCCTCGGAGTCGTCATCCGCCTCGGTGGACGGGGTCACCTGGTCGTCGACGGCCTCCTCGGCCGGCTCGTCCTGCTGCTCGGGCTCGGCCGCGGCCGCGGGCTCCTCGGCGGGGGCGTCGCCGCCACCCGAGCCGTCGCCGATGCGCACGAGGACGGCACCGACCTCGACGGTCTCGTCCTCCTGGACGAGGATCTCCTCGATCACGCCCGCGACGGGGGAGGGGATCTCCGTGTCGACCTTGTCGGTCGAGACCTCGAGGAGGGGCTCGTCCACCTCGACGTGGTCGCCGACGTTCTTGAGCCAGCGGGTCACCGTGCCCTCGGTGACGCTCTCGCCGAGTGCGGGGAGGTTGACGGATTCGCTCATGGGTTGTCTCCTTCAGGCCCGACTCCGGACCCGGCTTGTGTGTCGGT
The DNA here is from genome assembly GCF_027858075.1 of Clavibacter sp. CT19. Taxonomy (NCBI): domain Bacteria; kingdom Bacillati; phylum Actinomycetota; class Actinomycetes; order Micrococcales; family Microbacteriaceae; genus Clavibacter; species Clavibacter sp. CT19. The sequence continues at coordinate 13,641 of NZ_JAQHYR010000009.1, forward strand.
GATGGCGGGTGCTAGAGGGCGTGCAGCGGGGTGCCGGCGAGGGCCAGATGGGCCTCTCCGAGCGCCTCGTTCTGAGTGGGGTGGGCGTGCACCAGGTTGGCGACGTCCTCGGGGTAGGCCTCCCAGTTCACGATGAGCTGGCCCTCGCCGATGAGCTCGCCGACGCGCGCGCCGATCATGTGGATGCCGACGACCGGGCCGTCCTGCACCCGCACGACCTTCACGGAGCCGGCCGTGCCGATGATCGAGCTCTTGCCGTTGCCGCCGAGGTTGTACTCGTAGCTGGAGACCTTGTCGGCGCCGAACTTCTCGACGGCCTTCGCCTCGCTGTAGCCGACGCTCGCGACCTCGGGGTCGGAGTAGGTGACCTTGGGGATGTTGATGTCGTCGACGACGACGGGCTTGTTGCCCGCGATCTCCTCCGCGACGAAGATGCCCTGCTGGAAGCCGCGGTGCGCGAGCTGGAGGCCGGGGACGATGTCGCCGACGGCGTAGACGCCGGGGACGCTGGTCTGCAGGCGCTCGTCCGTCAGGACGAACCCGCGGTCGGTCTTCACGCCCGCGTCCTCGAAGCCGAGGCCCTGGGTGGCGGGTCCCCGGCCGACCGCGACGAGCAGGATGTCGGCGTCGAACGCGGTGCCGTCCTCAAGCGTGACCTGCACGCCCTGGTCGTCCTGCGTGACCGACTTGAACCGCACGCCGAGCGAGAACGCGATGCCGCGCTTGCGGAAGGCGCGCTCGAACTGCTTGCTGATCGACTCCTCCTCGTTCGGGACGAGGTGGGGGAGGGCCTCGATGATCTGCACGTCGACGCCGAAGGAGCGCCAGACCGACGCGAACTCCACGCCGATGACACCGCCGCCGAGGATGGCGACCTTCTTCGGGATGTAGTCGAGCTCGAGGGCCTGCTCGCTCGTGATGACGCGGCCGCCGATCTCGAGGCCGGGGAGCGTGCGCGAGTACGAGCCCGTCGCGAGGACGATGCTCTTCCCGGTGATGGTCTGGTCGCCGACCTGCACGGTCGTGCCGGACGTGAGGCGGCCCTCGCCCTCGATGACGGTGATGCCGCGGGCCTTGATGAGGCCCTGGAGGCCCTTGTACTTGCTGGCGACGATGGCCTCGCGGTACGCCGTGACGCGCGCGATGTCGACCCCGTCGAACGTGACGTTGACGCCGTACTTCTCCGACTCCCGCGACACGTCGGCCACCTCGGCCGAGTGCAGGAGGGCCTTCGTGGGGATGCAGCCGCGGTGGAGGCAGGTGCCGCCCAGCTTGCCCTTCTCCACGAGGCCCACGGTCTTGCCCAGCTGAACCGCGCGGAGGGCGGCTGCGTAGCCACCGCTCCCGCCGCCGAGCACCACCACGTCAAAGTTCTGTTCCGACACCCAGGATCTCCCTCGTATGCATCAAGGTCGTCTCATGCGACCGCCCGACCGGGCAGGCGCGGGACCCCCTCAGGAGGCCTCTCCGAGCCTACTACGCGCGGGTAAAACCGGCGGCCAGAGCGAGGAGCGTGCGGACCCCGACGCCCGTCGGGCCCTTGCCCGTGAAGCCGTGGCCGCCGCCCTTGTTGTGCGACGGACCGGCGATGTCGATGTGCGCCCACGGGATGCGGGGTGCGTCCTCGGCGTCGCTGGTGCGTCCGACGAACTCCTGCAGGAAGACCCCGGCGACGAGCATGCCGCCCGCGGGGTTCCCCGGCTTGACGTTCGCGATGTCCGCCACGTCCGAGTTGAGCAGCGCGCGCATCTCCTCCGGCAGCGGCATCCCCCACATGGGCTCGCCCTGCTCCCGGGCGACGCCGAGGAGACGGGCGACCAGATCGTCGTCGCCCATCACCGCCGAGTAGCGCTCGCCGAGCGCGACGACCTGGGCTCCGGTGAGGGTCGCGATGTCGATGACCGCGTCGGGATGCTCCTCGCTCGCCGCGACGAGCCCGTCCGCCATGACGAGGCGGCCCTCGGCGTCCGTGTTGAGCACCTCGACGGTCGTGCCGCCGCGCATGCGCAGGACGTCGTCGGGACGGATGGCGGATCCCGAGGGCATGTTCTCCGCGATGCAGAGCCATGCCGTGAGCCGCACGGGCAGCTCCAGGCGGGCCGCCGCGACCACGACCTCGAGGATCGTGGCCGCTCCGGTCATGTCGTACTTCATGCCGATCATGGGGACGGCGGGCTTCAGCGAGATGCCGCCGGTGTCGTAGGTGATGCCCTTGCCCACGAGCGCCAGGTGGCGGGTGGCGCCGGCGGGGGAGTAGGCGACCTTGACGAGGCGCGGTGGCCGGGTGGAGCCCTGGCCGACCCCGAGGATGCCGCCGAAGCCGTCCGACGCGAGGGCCTCCTCGTCCCAGACGCGGACCTCGACGGGCAGGTCCGCCGTGCGCGCGTGCACGGCGTCGACGAAGGTGGCGGGGTAGAGGTCGAGCGGCGGGGTGTTGACCAGGTCCTTCGTGCCGGCGACCGCGCTAGCGACCGCGACCGCCCGGGCGACGGCCTCGTCCGCGTCGTCCGCGGTCCAGGAGTCGCCCGAGGCGGCGACCGTGATGACGGAGGCGCGCGCCTTCTGGCCCGCGAGGGAGTCGTGGCGGTAGGAGTCGAAGGAGTAGACGCCGAGCGCGGCGCCCTCCAGGACGGCGGTGAGCTCCCCGAGGGAGGACACCGGCAGCGCCAGGACGACGCTCTCGATCCCGCGCAGCTGACGCGTGGCGGTCCCGGCGGCGTACCGCAGGGCCACCGCGTCGAGCGGCGCCGAGCCGACCCCGACGAGCGCGACGGCACGGGCGGCCGTGCCGGTGCCGGCGATGCGCGTGACCTCGTCCCGACCGCCGGTGACGCCGACCGCGACGAGCCCGGCGACGTCGAGCTCGAGGCCCTCCGGGGCATGCACGCGGACGCCCTCCCTCTCGGAGGAGACGGCGACGACGAGGACGTCGGCCGTGGTCGCGACGGCGCGGTCGGAGGACACGGAGAGCAGGGGAGTGGTCATGGGCCACGAGCCTATCGACGGAGGCCTGCGCGCCGTCCGCGGCCACCCGCTCGGGCACTGCGCGTGTTCGCTGTGGGCGCCACCGCGGCATGCCGTGACCGCGGGAGGCCGTCTGGAGCGCGGCCTAGAGTTGACGCATGGCTGACGCGGACGGACTGTACGAGATCGACACCGACATCGGCGAGGTCCCGACCGGCCTGCCCCTGGTCGCCGGCCTCACGGGGTTCTCCGACGCCGGGTCCGGCGTCTCCCAGGTCAGCGCCTACCTCCTCGACACGCTCAGCCACCGCGACGTCCTCCGCTTCGACACCGACACGCTGCTCGACTACCGCGCCCGCCGCCCCACCATCTACTTCGACCAGGACCACCTCGCCGACTACCGTCCGGCCCGGCTCGCCCTCTACCTCGCCCACGACGAGATCGGCCAGCCCTTCCTCCTGCTGACGGGCTTCGAGCCCGACTTCCGCTGGGAGGCGTTCACGGCCGCCGTCCTGGGGATCGTCGACCGCTACCGCGTCTCCACCACGACGTGGGTGCACAGCATCCCCATGCCCGTGCCGCACACGCGCGACATCAACGTCACCGTGAGCGGGAACCGCACGGAGCTCATCGACGCGCTCTCCGTCTGGAAGCCGCACACGCAGGTGCCGGCGAACGCCCTCCACCTCGTGGAGCACCGGCTGCACGACGCGGGGCACCCCGTCGCCGGGTTCGTGCTGCTCGTGCCGCACTACCTCGCCGACACCGAGTTCCCGCTCGCCGCGGTCGCCGCTCTCGAGAGCATCAGCGCCGCCACGGGGCTCATCTTCCCGACGGACCGCCTGCGCGAGGAGGGCCGGGACTTCGTCGGCCGCATCGACGAGCAGGTCGCCGGCAACCAGGAGCTGGCGCGGCTCGTGACGACGCTGGAGGAGCGGTACGACAGCTACATGGAGGACACGCCGCTCAAGTCCCCGCTGACGGACGAGGACGGCGCGCTGCCCTCCGCGGACGAGATCGCCGCGGAGCTCGAGAAATTCCTCGCCCGCCGTCGTCCGGGGGACGGCGAAGCGGTCTGATCCGCGTCCCCAGGGCACCGGGGACGCGGGTCGCGCGCCGATAGTCTCGGGGCGATGAGCACACGCCGCGCCCGGATCGTCTTCGGCGTCGCCACCGCCGCGTACCTCTCCTCCGTCCTGCAGCGGGGGTCGCTCGGCGTCGCGGCCGTCGAGGCCGGCGACCGGTTCCACGTCTCCGCGGCGCTGCTGTCCACGCTCGCCGTCACGCAGCTCGTCGTGTACGCGGCGCTGCAGATCCCCGTCGGCGTGCTCATCGACCGCGTCGGCCCGCGCGCGCTGCTGGCGAGCGGCGCGCTCCTCATGGTCGCGGGCCAGCTGACGCTCGCGTTCTCCACCACCCTCGAGGTGGCCGTCGCGGGACGCGTGCTCGTGGGCGCCGGGGACGCCATGACCTTCGTGTCGGGGCTCCGTCTCATCAACGCCTGGCACTCCGGCCCGCGCGTCCCCGTGCTCTCGCAGTGGTTCGCGAACGTGGGGCAGCTGGGGCAGGTGCTCTCGGCCGTCCCCCTCTCGCTGGTGCTGCACACCGCCGGCTGGACCCCGGCGTTCGTCGGGTCCGCGTCCGTCGCGGTCGTGGCGCTGGTCGCCGTCGCGGTCGCCGTGCGGGACCGCCCGGCCGGGGATCCGCCGCCGCCCCGGGTGTCGTGGGGCGACTCGATGCGCGAGCTGGGGCGGAGCCTGCGGCGGCCCGGGACGCGCCTCGGCTTCTGGTCGCACTTCGTGACGCAGTCCCCGGGCGGCGTGTTCAGCCTTCTCTGGGGCTTCCCGTTCCTCGTCGGGGGACTCGGGTACAGCCCGGCGCTCGCGTCCGGCATCCTCATCGTGATCGTGGCCTCGGGCATGGTGGTCGGGCCGTCCATCGGCATCCTCACCGGCCGGTTCCCGTTCCGCCGCTCGAACCTCGTCCTCGGCATCGTCGCCATGATGGGGGCTGCCTGGGCGGTCGTGCTCCTCTGGCCCGGCGTCCCGCCGCTGTGGGCGGTGCTCGTGATGGTCGTCGTGATCGGCGTCGGGGGGACGGGATCGCAGGTCGGCCTCGACTTCGCGCGCACCTTCAACCCGCCGCGGAGCCTCGGGGCGGCCTCGGGCGTGGTCAACGTGGGCGGCTTCACCGCGAGCTTCACGACGATGCTGCTCATCGGCATCGCCCTCGACGTGCAGGACGGCATCCGCGTCGCCGGCGGCGCGCCGAGCGACCTCTACTCCTTCGACTCGTTCCGGGTCGCGTTCGCGGTCCAGTACCTGGTGGTGGGGTTCGGGGTCGTCATGCTCGTCCGCACCCGGAGGCGGACGCGTCGCGCCATGGCCGACGAGGGAATGCGGGTGGGGCCGCTCTGGGTTGCCTACCTCGACAGGCGTCGTCGGCGCCGCGCGTGACGGTGGCTCGTCCTCGCCGGCATCCGTGCAATAATCAGGTACGGACCCGTTCATGTCCCGCATCTCGCGCCGCCCCGGTGGTGCACGAGCAGCGGACTTGACATGGGTCCTAGCAATGTCCGAAAACAACCCCGACCCACCTCCGGCAGGTCACCCCGCAGAGCCACCGCGGAGCGCGCGACCGGTCGCCCGTGGGGACGAAAGGTGTTCGCATGGCCACCCCCTCCACCCCGTCCGCCACGCTGGACGCGGCGACCGCGACCAGCCCGGCAGACGACGCCGCGACGGGCGAGGCGACGGCACCCGCCAAGCGCGCCCCCGCCCGCAAGGCCCCTGCCGCGAAGAGCCCGGCGGCGAAGGCCACCGCCAAGGCCCCCGCGGCCAAGGCCCCGAGCAAGGCCGCCGCGGCGAAGGCCGCCGCCGCCGCTGACGAGCCCGCCGCGGAGACGACGCCGGCCGCGCCCGCCAAGGCGCCCACGGCTCGCGCCAAGGCCGCTGCCGCGAAGAAGGCCGCTGCCGGCGGCGACGATGCCGCCGCTCCGGCGAAGGCGCCTCGCAAGACCGCCGCGAAGAAGGCCGCGCCCGCGACGGACGGCCCGGGCGACGCATCCGACGAGGACGCCGAGGAGGTCGTGGTCCCGGCCGTCGAGGACGATTCGGAGGACGAGGCCGTCGAGGACGGCGCTCCGAAGCCGCCCGTGGCGCTCGAACCGCTGCCGACCGGCGCCATGGTCCTGTCGAACAAGGAGGAGGACGAGGACGTCCCCGTCTACTCGACGACCATCACGGGCGCCACCGCCGACCCCGTCAAGGACTACCTCAAGCAGATCGGCAAGGTCGCGCTGCTCAACGCCGCGGAGGAGGTGGAGCTCGCCATGCGCATCGAAGCGGGCCTCTTCGCCGAGGACAAGCTGGCGAACACCCCCGGCATCTCGCGGGAGCTCGAGCGCGAGCTGCGCTGGGTGGCGCGCGACGGCCAGCGGGCGAAGAGCCACCTGCTGGGCGCCAACCTCCGCCTCGTCGTCAGCCTCGCGAAGCGCTACACGGGTCGCGGGATGCAGTTCCTCGACCTCATCCAGGAGGGGAACCTGGGCCTCATCCGCGCGGTCGAGAAGTTCGACTACACCAAGGGCTTCAAGTTCTCCACCTACGCCACGTGGTGGATCCGCCAGGCGATCACGCGCGCCATGGCCGACCAGGCCCGCACGATCCGCATCCCGGTGCACATGGTCGAGGTCATCAACAAGCTCGCCCGCGTGCAGCGCCAGATGCTCCAGGACCTGGGCCGCGAGCCCACGCCCGAGGAGCTGTCGCGCGAGCTCGACATGACGCCCGAGAAGGTCATCGAGGTCCAGAAGTACGGACGCGAGCCCATCTCCCTCCACACGCCCCTCGGCGAGGACGGCGACAGCGAGTTCGGCGACCTCATCGAGGACACCGAGGCGGTCGTCCCGGCCGACGCGGTGGGCTTCACCATGCTGCAGAAGCAGCTCGAGTCGCTCCTCGACTCCCTCTCCGAGCGCGAGGCGGGCGTCATCCGCATGCGCTTCGGCCTGGGCGACGGCATGCCGAAGACGCTCGACCAGATCGGCGACACGTTCGGCGTCACGCGCGAGCGGATCCGCCAGATCGAGTCCAAGACCATGGCCAAGCTCCGCCACCCGTCGCGCTCGCAGTCGCTGCGCGACTACCTCGAGTAGGCCGTGCCGCTGCGCCTCGCCGTCGCCGCGGGACGGGCCGCCCGCTGGGCCGCCCGTCTCCGCGGCGGCGGTTCCGCCGTGCCCGGCGTCGTCGCCCTCCGCCTCGAGCCTCGCTTCCTCGAGCGCACCATCGCCGACCTCCCGCACGGCGTGGTCGCCGTCACGGGATCGAACGGCAAGTCGACCACCACGCACATGCTCACCGCGGTCCTCCGGGCCCACGGCCTCCGGGTCTTCACGAACCCCTCCGGCGGCAACCTGCCCCAGGGGATCGCCTCGGCGGTGCTGGCGGACGCCGACCCCTCGGGACGCCTGGACGCCGACGTCGCGGTGCTCGAGATCGACGAGGCCTACGGGGTGGCGCTCTCGGCCCTGCTGACCCCGCGCACGGTGCTGCTCCTCAACATCCAGATCGACCAGCTCAACCGCTTCCACGAGCCGGACCGGGTCGTCGGCATGCTCGAGCGCATCGCCGCGACCGCGACCGAGGCCGTGGTCGCGAACCGCGACGACGCCAACGTCAACGCCATCGCCGCGGACGCGACGTCGTCCGGCCGCGTCGCCGTGGACTGGTTCGGCGTCTCCCCGGGCCTGCTCGGCGACAGCAAGCACGGGCTCGCATCCGCACCGCGCTTCGGATCCGAGGATCCGGCACCCGTCGAGGCGCCGGCCGCGGTCGAGGCCGTGGCGCTCGAGGGTCGCGACGCCGTCTTCCGCCTCGCCTCGGGGGATCTGACCGCCCGCCTCCCCTCCCGCGGACTGCACTACGCCGTCGACGCCGCCGGTGCGCTGGCCACGGCCCGCCGGGTGCTCGGCGACCGGTTCGACCCGGCCCTCGCCGCCGAGGGCCTCGGCTCGGTCGCCGCCGTCTACGGACGTGGGGAGGTGCTGCGCGCCGGGGACGAGGACATCGAGATCATCATGATGAAGAACCCGGCGAGCCTGCAGATGAACCTCGACGCTCTGGGCGACCCGCCCGAGCAGGTGCTGCTCGCGGTCGACGACGGCACGCCGGACCCGTCGTGGATCTACGACACCGACCTCTCGGCGCTCACGCACGCCGACGTCGTCTCGGGCACGAAGGGCTACCAGCTGGCGGTGCGCTTCGGCTACGAGGGACTGGAGGTCGGCCGCGTCGAGCCCGACCTCCGCCGTGCCGTGCAGGCGTTCCTCGCGCTGGAGAAGCCGTCCCGCGGGGTCAAGACCATGATCGTCAACTACGAGCAGATGATGGCGATCCGCCGCATCCTCGGGCGGACGGATCTCGAAGGGGGACCGGCGTGAGCGACGTCCTGCGCATCCTGCACCTCTACCCGGAGGAGCTCGGCATCAACGGGGACCGCGGGAACGTGACGGTGCTCGTCGAGCGCGCGCGCATCCGCGGCATACGCACGGAGGTCGTCCGGCACGCACCGGGCGGCGGGCACCCGGGCGACGCCGACATCGTCTTCGCGGGATCCGGGCCGCTGTCCGCGCAGCGCACGGTGCTGCCGGACCTCGTGTCCCACGCGGCCCACCTCGTCGCCCTCCAGGCGTCCGGAGTGCCGCTCCTGGCCGTGGGCGGCGGCCTCCAGCTGCTGGGCGAGACCGTCCGTCTCGTCGACGGGGGAGAGCTCGTGGGCGCGGGCGTGCTGCCCATCCGCACGCAGCTCACCGCCGCCCGGCAGGTGGGCGACCTCGTCGTCGACACGGCCGACGGCGAGCTCGTCGGCTACGAGAACCACGGGTCGACGCTCGACATCCGCACCCACGCGCCCCTCGGGGCCGTGCGGGCGGGATCCGGGAACGGCGGCGGCCAGGAGGGCGTGCGCATCGGATCGTCGATCGGCACGCACCTCGGCGGACCGGTGCTCGCGCTCAACCCGCGGCTCGCCGACGAGCTGCTCGCCGCCGCCCTCGCGCGTCACGGCCGGGAGCTCCCCGCGGACATCTCGGGCACGCTCGACCGGCTCGACGGCTGGGCGCGCGAGGCGCGCGCCACCGTCATGGCGCGGCCCGCCCACTACTGACGACGGGCTCCGGGCCGACCGGCCCGGTGCCCCCGCATGACGAAGGGCGCATCCTCCGAGGAGGATGCGCCCTTCGAGCGTCGGCCGGAGCCGACGCGGAGTCCGTGCCTAGGCCCGCTCGTCGAGCAGGCGGCTCGACTCGTCGTGCCAGCTCGTGGCGATGGCCGACAGCTTCTCCTGGTACTTCTTGCCATGGTGGGCACAGAAGAGGAGCTCGGAGCTGTTGACCTCGACTCGGATGTAGGCCTGCGCACCGCAGCTGTCGCAGCGGTCGTTGGCGGTGAGCTGGTGGTTGTCGAGCTCGTCGACGGGACGCTCGGTCGCGGTCGGTGTCATGTGATGCTCCCCTCCGGGTCGGGTCGTGTGTCGAGCCGAATGCGTCAAGTAGACCACGTGCTCCCGGGTGGCTGCTGTCCTCGGGCCCGACGTTTCGCTCTGCGCGTAGGCGCGAGCGGGGACGGCGGGTCGGAGGGGGAGGCACCGGGTGGCGGTTAAGATCGACATCGGCTCGCGTCCGGCGAACGCCGGACGCACATGGAGGACAGCACGTGGCAGCATCCGATTATTCCGCCCGCCATCTCTCCGTCCTCGAGGGCCTCGAGGCGGTCCGCAAGCGGCCCGGCATGTACATCGGCTCCACCGACTCGCGCGGCCTCATGCACTGCCTCTGGGAGATCATCGACAACAGCGTCGACGAGGCCCTGGGCGGGCACGGCGACCGCATCGACGTCCGGCTGCACGCCGACGGGAGCGTCGAGGTCCGGGACACCGCACGCGGCGTCCCCGTGGACATCGAGCCGAAGACCGGGCTGTCCGGCGTCGAGGTCGTCTTCACCAAACTGCACGCCGGCGGCAAGTTCGGATCCGGCTCCTACGCCTCCTCGGGCGGCCTGCACGGCGTCGGCGCGTCCGTCGTCAACGCCCTCTCGGAGCGGCTCGACGTGGAGGTGGACCGCGGCGGGAAGACGTACGCCATGTCGTTCCGTCGCGGCGAGCCGGGCATCTTCGACGACGAGGGGGAGCCGAGCCCCGACGCGCCGTTCCGCCCCTTCACGTCCGGCAGCGAGCTGCGTGTCGTCGGCAAGGTGCGCAAGGGCGTCACCGGCACGCGGATCCGCTACTGGGCCGACCGACAGATCTTCACCCGCGGCGCGTCCTTCCTCACCGAGGAGCTGCTCGGCCGAGCGCGGCAGACGGCGTTCCTCGTCCCGGGCCTCAGCATCGACATCGAGGACCTCCGCGGCGAGCAGCCCGTGCGCGAGTCCTTCCGCTTCGACGGCGGCATCGCGGAGTTCGTCGACCACCTCGCCGTCGACGCGCCGCTCACCGACACCTGGCGGCTCGAGGGGTCGGGCACGTTCACGGAGACGGTTCCCGTCCTCACCGACGGCGGCGCCATGGTGCCCACCGAGCTGACCCGCGAGTGCGCCGTCGACATCGCGCTGCGCTGGGGCACCGGGTACGACACGCGCTTCAAGTCGTTCGTCAACATCATCGCGACGCCCAAGGGCGGGACGCACCAGGCCGGGTTCGAAGCGGGACTGCTCAAGTTCGTCCGCGCGCAGGTCGAGGCGAACGCCCGGAAGCTCAAGGTCGGCACCGACAAGCTCGAGAAGGACGACGTGCTCGCCGGGCTCACGGCCGTGCTCACGGTGAGGTTCCCCGAGCCGCAGTTCGAGGGGCAGACGAAGGAGGTGCTCGGCACGCCGGCCGTGCGCCAGATCGTGTCGCAGGTGGTGCAGAAGGCCATGGCGGAGCGCTTCGAGTCGACCCGACGCGAGGACAAGGCGCAGACGGCCGTGCTCCTCGAGAAGGTCGTCGGCGAGATGAAGTCGCGGATCTCGGCCCGCACGCACAAGGAGACGCAGCGTCGCAAGAACGCGCTGGAGAGCTCCTCCCTGCCGGCGAAGCTCGTGGACTGCCGGTCGAACGACGTCGCGAACAGCGAGCTGTTCATCGTGGAGGGCGACTCGGCCCTCGGCACGGCGAAGCTCGCCCGCGACAGCGAGTACCAGGCGCTGCTGCCCATCCGCGGGAAGATCCTCAACGTGCAGAAGGCCTCCCTGCCGGACATGCTCTCGAACGCAGAGTGCGCGTCCATCATCCAGGTGCTCGGGGCAGGATCCGGCCGCACGTTCGACCTGTCGGCCGCGCGCTACGGGAAGATCATCATCATGAGCGACGCCGACGTCGACGGCGCCCACATCCGCACGCTGCTGCTCACGCTGCTGTTCCGCTACATGCGGCCGATGATCGACGAGGGCCGCGTGTTCGCCGCCGTGCCGCCGCTGCACCGCGTCGTGGTGATGAACCCGGGGTCGAAGCCCAACGACGTGATCTACACCTACTCGGAGCGCGAGCTCGCAGCCGTGCTCGCGCAGGCGAAGCGGCAGGGCAAGCGCTACCAGGACCCCATCCAGCGCTACAAGGGCCTGGGCGAGATGGACGCCGTCCAGCTGGCGACCACCACGATGGACCGCCGCAACCGCACGCTGCGCCGTGTGCGGGTGGACGACGCCGAGGCGGCGACGCGCATGTTCGAGCTGCTGATGGGCAACGACGTGGCGCCGCGCAAGGAGTTCATCATCGACGGAGCCGGCGCCGTGCGGGACCGCATCGACGTGTGACGCGCGGGTGCCACACCCGGCGCACGACGACGGCCGCGGACCCCGAGGGATCCGCGGCCGTCGTCGTCCGTACCGGGACTACGTCTCGAGCGGGGCGGACCCGTCCTCGGCCGCGGGCTCCACGACGCCCACGGCGGCGCCCGACGCCGCGTCCGGGACCTCGGCGGGGGTGACCGCCTGGCCGACGCCGCCGATGGCCTTCTCGAGCGGGATGCCCGAGCCGTCGCGCTTCATGCCGGTGGGCGGGAGCTGCCGCACCTCGCCGGCGGGGCCGACCGCGAGCGCCGGGCCGGGGCCCACCCAGGCGAGGGCCAGGTGGTCCTCGCCCTTGAGGTACGCGTGCGCGCGCACGCCGCCCGTCGCGCGGCCCTTCCGCGGGAAGTCCCCGAAGGCGGACACCTTGGCCCGCCCGGGGTCGACGCCGGCGATGGTCGCCGACGACGCGGAGACGGTGACGACCTGGGCGCCCTCGGGCGCCACGGAGGAGAAGAACAGCACGCGGGCGCCGGCGGCGAGGTTGACCCCTGCGACGCCGCCCGCCTGCACGCCCTGCGGCCGCACGGAGACCGCGGGGAAGTGCAGCAGCTGCGCCTCGCTGGTGACGAACACGAGCTCGTCCGTCTCGGCGCCCTGGCGCGCGCCGACGACCTCGTCGCCCTTCTTGAGCGCGATGACCTCGAACTCCGGCTTGGCGGGCAGCGACGAGGGGGCGACCCGCTTGACGACGCCCTGACGCGTGCCGATCGCGATCGCCTCGTCGGACTCGAGCGCGACGAGAGCGACGACCCGCTCCTTCCGGTCGGTGAGGCCGAGGTAGTCGCGGATCCGCACGCCCGCCCCGAGCTGCACGCTCGCGACGGGCACCACGGGCAGGTCGACGGGCGTCATCGTGATGAGGCGCCCGGTGCTCGTGATGGCGCCGATGCGCGTGCGGCTCGTGGTCTCGATCGCCGTGAGCACCGCGTCGTGCGAGCTGCGGCGCACTGTCTGCAGGGGCGTGCCGGGGGCGTCCGTCGGCAGGTCGACGCGGACCGCGCGGCCCGTCGTCGAGAGCAGCACGCGGCAGGGCACGTCGGCGATCTCGAGCACGGGCGCCGTGCGGCGGCTCGACGCGCCCGCCACGCTCGGCGCCGCCTCCGTGAGGAGAGTGCGCCGGGGCGTCCCGAAGCGGTCGGCCACCTCCTGGAGCTCGCTGGAGACGAGCGCGCGCAGGCGGAGCGGATCCGCGAGGATCGCCTCGAGCTCGGCGATCTCGGCACGCAGCCGGTCGCGCTCCTCCTCCAGCTCGATGCGGCTGAACCGCGTGAGACGACGGAGGCGGAGCTCGAGGATGTAGTCGGCCTGCAGCGTCGACAGGTCGAACACGTCCATCAGCCGCGCGCGCGCCTGGTCGGTGTCGTCGCTGCCGCGGATGACCTGGATGACCTCGTCGATGTCGAGGATCGCGATGAGGAGCCCGAGCACGAGGTGCAGCCGCTCCTGCCGGCGGGCGAGCCGGTAGCGCGTGCGCCGCGTGACCACGTCGAGCCGGTGCGCCACGTAGACCTGCAGCAGCTCCTTCAGGCCCAGCGTCTGCGGGCTGCCGTCGACGAGCGCGACGTTGTTGATGCTGAAGCCGTCCTCGAGCGGCGTGTAGCGGTACAGCTGCTCGAGCACCGCCTCCGGGTTGAAGCCCGTCTTGATCTCGATGACGAGCCGCAGCCCGTGCGTGCGGTCGGTGAGGTCCGTGACGTTCGTGATCCCGGAGAGCTTCTTGTTCTGGACGCCGTCCTTGATCTTCTCGATGACCTTCTCGGGGCCGACGAGGTACGGCAGCTCGGTCACGACGAGCCCGGACTTCCGCGGCGTGAGGCTCTCGACGGAGACGCGCGCGCGGGTCTTGAAGCTGCCGCGGCCGGTGAGGTACGCGTCCTTGACACCAGCCAGGCCGATGATCGTGCCCCCGGTGGGCAGGTCGGGCCCCGGGACGAAGGCCATGAGGTCGTCGAGCGAGGCGTCGGGGTGGTCGATGAGGTGACGCGCGGCACCCACGACCTCGATGAGGTTGTGCGGCACCATGTTGGTCGCCATGCCGACCGCGATGCCGCTGGCGCCGTTGACGAGCAGGTTCGGGAACGCCGCCGGGAGCACGGCCGGCTGCATGAAGGCGTTGTCGTAGTTGGGCACGAAGTCCACGACGTCCTCGTCGAGGCCCTCGACCATCGCGAGGGCCGAGGCCGCCAGCCGGGCCTCCGTGTACCGGGGGGCGGCGGGCCCGTCGTCGAGCGAGCCGAAGTTGCCGTGCCCGTCGATGAGCGGCACCCGCAGCGTGAACGGCTGCGCCATGCGCACCATCGCGTCGTAGATGGCCGAGTCGCCGTGGGGATGGAGCTTGCCCATCACCTCGCCCGTGACGCGCGCTGACTTCACGTGCCCGCGGTCGGGACGGAGGCCCATCTCGCTCATCTGGTAGAGGATGCGGCGCTGCACGGGCTTGAGGCCGTCGCGCGCGTCGGGCAGGGCCCGGGAGTAGATGACCGAGTAGGCGTACTCGAGGAACGAGTTCTCCATCTCGGTGGAGACGTCGACGTCCTCGATCCGCTCGGCGGGCACGTCGGGCGTGGTGTTCGTGGTGGAGGGACTCATGGACTCTCTGGGTCGGGATCGCGCTGCGTCGGATCGGCGTCACGGCGCGGATGCGCGCCGGGCTGCTGTGGCAGACTGGGCCGGATGGCCCCCATGCTACCGGCGCCCGGATCCGGCCGGATGAGCCTCACCGCGGTCCTGCCCGGCTGCCTCGCCGCCCTCGCGGGGGAGGGGTCCGAGGCGTCCCTGCCCCCGGTCGACCGCGCCGTGGTCGTCCTCGTCGACGGGCTCGGCTCCGCCGCCCTCCGCGCGCGGGCCGGACACGCGCGGAACCTCGTGCGCGACTGGCGGAAGCGCGACCTCGTCGACGTGGGGTTCCCCACCACGACCGCCGCCAGCATCACGTCGTTCACCACGGGCGTCCGCGCCGGGGAGCACGGCCTCGTGGGCTACAGCGCGCTCGACCCCGCGGGCGACCGCGTCCTCAAGCTCCTCTCGGGATGGGACGCCCGCAGCGTCCCCGAGGAGTGGCAGCCCGTCCCCACCGTCTTCGAGCGCGCGGCCACGGCGGGCGTGCCGGCGTTCGCGGTCGGCCCGGCGCGCTACTCCGGGTCCGGCTTCTCCCGTGCCGCCCTCCGCGGCGCGACCTACGTCCCCGCCGAGTCGATGGCGGACCGGTTCGCGACCACCCGCGCCCTCCTGGACCGCACGCCACGCGCGCTCGTCTACCTCTACGTCCCGGAGCTCGACCAGGCCGCGCACTCCCACGGCTGGCAGTCCGACCGCTGGCTCCGGGATCTCGAGGAGCTCGATGCCGCCTTCGGCCCGTTCCGCGACCGGCTCGGCGCGCGCGAGGGCCTGCTCGTCACGGCCGACCACGGGATCGTCGACGTGCCCGCCGAGTCGCACGTGCTCTTCGACCGCGTGCCCGAGCTCGTGGCGGGCGTCCGGCACGTCGCCGGCGAGCCGCGCTGCCTGCACCTGCACCTGGAGCCCGGTGTCGACGCCGACGCGCTGGCCGACGCCTGGCGCGCGTCCGAGGGCGGCCGCGCGCATGTCGCCACGCGTGACGAGGCCCTCGCGGCGGACTGGTACGGCGAGGTCCGCGACGGGGTCGCTCCGCGCATCGGCGACGTGGTCGTGGCCGCGCGCGCGCTCATCGCCTACTACGACGGACGCCCGCGGGACCAGGGCGCGCGCCGGATGGTCGGCCAGCACGGCTCCTTCTCGGACGAGGAGCGGCTGGTCCCGCTCATCCGCGCCGGAGCCTTCGCGCGCGGCTGACCCGGGACCGATCCGACGGGCGGCCGTCAGGCCAGGTGGTCGTCGTCGCTGCGCGCGCCGAACACGATCTCGTCCCAGCTCGGCATCGCCGTTCGTCCGCGTCGCCCGGAGGCCTTGCCGGATCCGCGCGACTCGGCGCCGCCGGGGGTCCGCAGGCCCTCGTCCTCGGCGTCGCCCTGCGAGCGCTCGCGTCCCGACTCCCCGCGGCCGATGCCGGGGACCACGGCGGAGCGCAGCGGGGGAGCGCCGCGCTGCCCGCCGCGCGGACGGGTGAGCGGCTCGCCGCCGCGCGCGGCGGGCGACGGGGACTCGGCCGGCGACGCGTCCGCCGCGTCGCCCTCGTCCTCGCGCGGCACGGACTCGCGCTCCCCGCGCCGGCGGCGCAGCGCCTCGAGCAGGTCGGCGGTCTCGTTCAGCTCGGCCTGGGCGACGCGGGCCGGCTGCTGGCTCCCGGCGGGGTGGTTCCCCTGTCGTCCCAGGTGCGTCACGGCGGCGCCCTCCTCGCGCCGCGGCGCCTCCCACGGCTGGGGCGCGGTGTCCTGCGTGGCGGATGCGGCCGGCTCCGGGAGCCGGAACGCCCCGCTGTCGAACCGCGTGACGCCGTCCTCCTGGTGCGTGTCCACCGTCTCGGGCGGCAGCGCCCGGAGCCTGGGGATGAGCGCGCCTCGGATCTCGCCCTGCTGCGAGAGCGTGACGGCCTCGTTGTTGGCGGGGGAGAGGGCGTGCTTCTTGGGGTCGTAGGCCCAGCGCGCGTCGTGGTCGATCTCCTCGGAGGTGAAGGACGCCTTGACCACCCAGCCGCCGAGCTGCTCCTTCCAGCTGCTCCAGCGCACGTCGGTCGCGCCGAGCGACTCGAGTCGCTCCTCGATGACCTGGCCGAAGAGCGTGCCCTGGCCCATCGGGTCGACCTCGATGGCCGTGTGGACGGGGACCTTCATCGCGCTGCGCACGACGTGCTCGCGCTCGGCGACGACGGGTCCCTCGAACTTGCGCACGTACTCGACCGACGCCCCGGTCTCCCGGGCCACGTCCTCCGCGCTCATGCCCTGGCGGATGAACGACTGGATGATGCGGGGCGCGGCCTTGCGCACGGCGCCGCCATCACCCGTCTGACGGCGCAGCGCCTGGCGGAACGCGTCGTCCATGGCGAGGCGGTGGCGGTCGCCGCCCGCCGTCTCGACGACGAGGGCGCCGTCCTCGACTCCGACGATCTTCAGATCCTGCATGTGTTCCACGCCTCTCGCGCTCACTGGACGATTCACGATGTCACGAACCGGCCCCTCTTCCGGGGAATACGCGTGGCGCGCCGCGACTTGTGTCGGACGAGAGCGTCGGGAGGCGGGATCGCGGCGCCGGAGGGCACTCAGTTAGTGCGCGAACGGTGTACCGTGTGAGTCCGCGTCCGAGGCCCGGACACGGGCCGGCGCTCCGCATCGGAACGCCCGATCAGGTGCCTCGCGAGGGGCCCTGGGACGGTTTGCTATCCGGATGCGATTCATGCAAACTGTGCCCGCCGATTCCGTTCGGCGGTTATTCGAGAAGTGGACAGGAATGGCAACTGATTACGACGCCCCGCGCAAGACGGAGGACGACTCCGACTCGATCGAGGCTCTGAAGGAGCGCGTCCCGGACCGCATGTCCGGGGTCGTGGACGTCGACGATGCCGACAACCCCGGGAGCTTCGACCTCGCCGGAGCCGACCTCTCCGACCTCGAGCTCGAGACCGTGGTGCTGCCGCCGCAGGCGGACGAGTTCACCTGCGTGAGCTGCTTCCTCGTGAAGCACCGCTCGCAGATCGACCACCAGGAGAAGCTCGGGCCCATCTGCCAGGAGTGCGCCGCCTAGGGCGACGCCGGGCGAGAGCCCCTAGAGGCCCTGCGCCTCACCGCACGTCATGATCGCCGCGATCCCCGGATCGCGGCGATCAGTCGTTCCGGCGTCCGTGTGGACACCAGCCAGTAGGGCGCCGGGTCCGCCGCGTCCAGGAGCGGCACCTTGACCACCGGATCCACCCACCCGCGGATCACGAGGAACGCCCGCGCGTGCAGCCGCACGCCGCGCTCGGCCGTCGCGTCGGCGCCGCGGAACGCCTCGGGCTCGCCGAGCTGGTCCACGTCGATGGTGGCGCGGCCGGCCCGCAGCCGCCCGTCGACCACCTCGATCACGGGACTCGTGAGCACGAGCGTCGCGACGACCCCCGCGTAGAGGACGATCGCGACCACCACCCCGGCGACGACGCTGATGGGGAGGAAGACGAGCAGGCTCGCGGGGATGACGAGGGCGGTGGCGACGAAGAGCCAGGGAGCCGGCCGGAGCCGCTCTCTGTAAGGGGGTGGGGGCATGCGCCTATTCGATCAGATTCCTGCACTAGCCTCTCACCGTGCCCGATCCCGTCGACGTCCTCATCGCGGGCGACGCCCCGATCCCCGCCTACGCGCACCCCGGCGACGCCGGTGCCGACCTCGTGAGCGCGGAGGCCGTGCGCCTCGAGCCCGGTCGGCGGGCCACCGTCGGCACGGGAGTCTCGATCGCCCTGCCGGACGGCCACGCCGCCTTCGTGCTTCCGCGCAGCGGGCTCGCGGCACGCCACGGCATCACCATCGTCAACGCGCCCGGCACCGTCGACGCGGGCTACCGCGGCGAGATCCGGGTGACGCTCCTCAACACCGACGCCGACCACGCGTACGATGTCGCGGTCGGCGACCGCATCGCGCAGGTCGTCGTCATGCCGGTCAGCCGGGTGCGCTTCGTGCCCGTGGAGAAGCTGCCCGGGAGCCACCGCGGCTCGGGGGGCTTCGGCTCCACGGGCACCGGCGCCCTCCCCGCCCGAGAGTCAGGAGACCGAACATGACCGACGACACCACCGACCAGCCCGACGACACGGTCGCGGACGAGGCCGAGCACGTCCTCGACGCGAAGTCCGCGCCCGACGACCGGGCCGACGAGGGGCCGCTCGACGAGACCGAGGCGAACCCGGTCCGTCCCTATGTCGACCTCGGCGGCATCAAGATCCTGCCGCGCGAGGGCCTGCACCTCCGTCTGGAGGTGGCCGAGGGCACGCAGCAGGTCGTCGCCGTCGGGCTCGACTTCGCCGAGTCCAGCCTCCAGGTGCAGCCCTTCGCGGCGCCGCGCTCGAGCGGCCTGTGGCATGAGATCCGCACGACGATCGGGGAGCAGATCCAGAAGCAGGGCGGCACCACGCGCCTCGCCGACGGTCCGTTCGGCCCCGAGCTGCACGCGGTCATCCCCGTCGTCCCGCAGCCGGGCCAGCCGGCGGCGACCACCCGCGACGCGCGCTTCATCGGCGTCGACGGTCCGCGCTGGTTCCTGCGCGGCGTCATCACCGGCCGCGCCGTGTCCGACCCCGAGGCGGCCGCTGCCGTCGAGGACCTGTTCCGCAGCGTCGTCGTGGTCCGCGGATCCTCGCCGATGCCCCCGCGCGACCTCATCCCCCTGAAGATGCCGGCCGCGCAGGTCGGCACCACGTCGGGCGCGGCACCGGCCGGCGAGCCCGCGGCTCCGGCGCTGGGTTCCTGAGCGTGACGGCGGGCGACGAGCCGCGCCGGCCGGGCGCGCCAGCCGACGCCGGGTCCGAGCAGCAGGGTCCCGCCGCTCCGGCTGCGGGCGAGGCGCTCGGCGCGAGCATGGCCCAGGCCGCCGAGCGCGCCGGGCTCGGCCAGGCCGCGCGCGGCGAGCCGATGACGCCCTCCGCCCTGATCGGCGCGATGGGCGGCGTCCGCGGCGTCCTCGAGGCGATCGTGCCCGGCCTCCTCTTCCTCGTCGCCTTCACGCTCACGCGCGACATCGTGCTGTCGGTCGCCGTCCCGGTCGGCGTCGCGGTCGTGGCGGTCATCGCCCGCCTCGTCCAGCGCTCGGCCGTCGCCCCCGCGGTCGGCGGCCTCGTCGGCATCGTGATCTCCGCCGTCCTCGCCCTGCGGTCCGGGGAGGGGCGCGACTTCTACGCCCTCGGCCTCTGGACCAACGGGGCCTACTTCACCGTGCTGCTCGTGTCGGTCGTCGTCGGCTGGCCGCTCGTCGGCGTCGCCGTCGGCTTCCTCATGGGGGACGGCACCGCCTGGCGAGGCGACCGGCGGAAGTCCCGCGCGCTCCGGCTCCTCACGCTCGTGTGGGTCGCGTTCTTCGGCCTCCGCCTCGCGGTGCAGCTCCCGCTCTACCTCGCCGACGCGATCGACGCGCTGGGCGTCGCTCGCCTCGTGATGGGCACGCCGCTCTACGGCGTGCTGCTCGTGCTCTCGTGGCTCTTCGTCCGCGCGGTGTACGCGGCCGACCGCTCGGCCTCCCCGGCCGCCTGACGCGAGACCCGTCCCGCCCGCGCGCGCCGCGGCGACGACCGGTCAAGGCGGTGATACGTTTATCTCGACGTCGAGATACATCGACGCTGTCCCCGCCCGCGTCGGCGCGCCCGCTCAGGGTCGCCTTACTGGACCCGGCCGCGGCGGGCGACCAAGATCGGATGACGGGCGGAACGCGGGTTCCGCGCCCATCCAGCGAGGGAAGAGGGCCACGTGTCTGCAATCAACAGCTTCGGCGCGAAGGACACACTCCGCGTCGGGGACACCGACTACGAGATCTACCGCATCGACACCGTGCCGGGCCACGAGCGGCTCCCGTTCAGCCTCAAGGTGCTGCTGGAGAACCTGCTCCGCACCGAGGACGGCAAGAACGTCACGGGGTCGCAGATCAGCGCCCTCGGCGACTGGGTGCCCGAGTCCGAGCCCGACACCGAGATCCAGTTCACCCCGGGCCGCGTCGTGATGCAGGACTTCACCGGCGTCCCCTGCATCGTCGACCTGGCCACCATGCGCGAGGCCGTCGGCGAGCTGGGCGGCGACCCGACCCGGATCAACCCGCTCGCGCCCGCCGAGCTCGTCATCGACCACTCGGTCATCGCCGACCTCTTCGGCTCCGAGGACGCGCTCGAGCGCAACGTCGACATCGAGTACGAGCGCAACGGCGAGCGGTACCAGTTCCTCCGCTGGGGCCAGACGGCGTTCGAGGACTTCAAGGTCGTCCCGCCCGGCACCGGCATCGTGCATCAGGTCAACATCGAGCACCTCGCCCGCGTCACCATGACGCGCGAGGTCGGCGGCGTCCTCCAGGCCTACCCCGACACCTGCGTCGGCACCGACTCGCACACGACCATGGTCAACGGCCTGGGCGTGCTGGGCTGGGGCGTCGGCGGCATCGAGGCGGAGGCGGCCATGCTCGGCCAGCCGGTCTCGATGCTCATCCCCAAGGTCGTCGGCTTCAAGCTCTCCGGCGAGATCCCCACAGGCGTCACGGCGACGGACGTCGTGCTCACCATCACGCAGATGCTGCGCAAGCACGGCGTCGTCGGCAAGTTCGTCGAGTTCTACGGCTCCGGCGTCGGCGCCGTCCCGCTCGCGAACCGCGCCACCATCGGCAACATGAGCCCCGAGTTCGGCTCGACCGCCGCCGTGTTCCCCATCGACGACGTCACGCTCGACTACCTGCGCCTCACCGGCCGCAGCGACGAGCAGGTCGCGCTCGTCGAGGCCTACGCCAAGGAGCAGGGGCTCTGGCACGACGCGTCGGTGGAGCCCACCTTCAGCGAGTACCTCGAGCTCGACCTGTCCACCGTGGTGCCGTCCATCGCCGGCCCGAAGCGCCCGCAGGACCGCATCGAGCTGACGGACGCGAAGTCGCAGTTCGAGCGCGACCTCAACGACTACGCGAAGGTCGACCACGACATCGTCGACCTCGCGTCGGCCATGAGCTTCCCCGCGTCCGACCCGGGCGAGCTGCAGCCGGAGGACGAGCACTCCACGCACGAGACGCACCACGCGTCGAACAGCCCCACGAGCGTCACGAAGCCCACGCGCGTCACCCTCGAGGACGGGCGCGACTTCACCCTCGACCACGGCGCGGTGGCCATCGCGGCGATCACCTCGTGCACCAACACGTCGAACCCGTCGGTCATGCTCGCGGCCGGGCTCCTCGCCCGCAACGCCAGCAAGAAGGGCCTGAAGGCCAAGCCGTGGGTGAAGACCACGCTGGCGCCCGGATCCAAGGTCGTCACCGACTACTACGAGAAGTCCGGCCTCACGACGTACCTCGAGGACCTCGGCTTCTACACCGTCGGCTACGGCTGCACGACCTGCATCGGCAACTCGGGCCCGCTGCTCGACGAGATCTCCGCCGCGGTGCAGGACAACGACCTCGCGGTGACGGCGGTCCTCTCGGGCAACCGCAACTTCGAGGGCCGCATCAACCCCGACGTGAAGATGAACTACCTCGCGAGCCCGCCGCTCGTGATCGCGTACGCGCTGGCCGGATCGATGAACTTCGACTTCGACGCCGACGCGCTCGGCACCGACACCGAGGGCAACGACGTGTTCCTCAAGGACATCTGGCCCGACGCGGACGAGGTCCAGTCGACCATCGACAGCTCCATCGACACGGGCATGTTCACGCACCAGTACGCCGGCGTCTTCGACGGCGACGAGCGCTGGCGCTCGCTCCCCACGCCCACGGGCGCGACGTTCGAGTGGGACGCGGAGTCCACCTACGTGCGGAAGCCCCCGTACTTCGAGGGCCTCACGATGGAGACCACGCCGGTCGCCGACATCACGGGCGCGCGGGTGCTGGCCAAGCTGGGCGACTCGGTCACGACCGACCACATCAGCCCGGCCGGCTCCATCAAGGCGGACAGCCCCGCGGGCCGCTACCTCGACGAGCACGGCGTGGGGCGGAAGGACTACAACTCCTACGGCTCGCGTCGCGGCAACCACGAGGTCATGATCCGCGGCACGTTCGCGAACATCCGCCTCCGCAACCAGCTGCTCGACGGCGTCGAGGGCGGCTACACGCGCGACTTCACGCAGGAGGGCGGCCCGCAGTCCTTCATCTACGACGCGTCGGAGAACTACCAGGTCGCCGGCACCCCGCTCGTGATCCTCGCGGGCAAGGAGTACGGCTCCGGCTCGTCGCGCGACTGGGCGGCCAAGGGCACGAGCCTGCTCGGCGTCAAGGCGGTCATCACCGAGAGCTTCGAGCGCATCCACCGCTCCAACCTCATCGGCATGGGCGTCGTCCCGCTGCAGTTCCCGGCGGGCGAGACCTGGGACACGCTCGGGCTCGACGGCACCGAGGAGATCAGCATCACCGGTCTCGAGGCGCTGAACTCCGGCACCACCCCGCGCACCGTGCGCGTGGTCGCCGCCCCCACCTCCGACTCGCCCGCGGGCAAGGAGACGGTGGAGTTCGACGCGGTCGTGCGCATCGACACCCCCGGCGAGGCGGACTACTACCGCAACGGCGGCATCCTGCAGTACGTGCTGCGCAGCCTCGTCGCGTAACAGGAGGCTGAGGAGGCCGGGCGGCGACGTCCGGCCTCCTTCGTGCATGCAGGGCCCTGCGTACACTCGATGAGGCGGACGTCGCGACATGGCGTCCGAGGGAAGGCGGTCAGCATGGGAATCCTCGAGACCATCACGGGACCCCGTGACCTGGACCGGCTGAGCCCCGGGCAGATGCTCGAGCTCGCCGTGGAGATCCGGCAGTTCCTGGTCGCGGAGGTGTCCAAGACCGGCGGTCACCTGGGCCCGAACCTCGGTGTCGTGGAGACGACCCTCGCGATCCACCGGGTCTTCGACTCGCCGAAGGACGCGATCGTCTTCGACACCGGGCACCAGTCGTACGTGCACAAGCTCGTGACGGGCCGCCAGGACTTCAGCCGGCTCCGCGCGTCCGGGGGCCTCGCCGGCTACCCGCAGCGGTCGGAGTCCGAGCACGACATCGTCGAGAGCTCGCACGCGTCCAGCTCGCTGAGCTGGGCGGACGGCATCTCCCGGGCCTTCGGGATCACCGGGCAGACCGACCGGCACGTGGTCGCGGTCGTGGGCGACGGGGCCCTCACGGGCGGCATGACGTGGGAGGCGCTCAACAACATCTCCGACGACAACACGCGCAAGCTCATCATCGTCGTCAACGACAACGGCCGCTCCTACGCCCCGACGATCGGCGGCATGGCGCGGTTCCTCAACACGGTGCGCACGCGCCGCACCTACCGCGGCCTCTACGAGACGAGCCAGCGCGTGTTCGGGGTCTTCGGGGCGCCGGGGGACAGCCTCTACCGCGGGCTCCGCGGCGGCCTGCACGGATTCCTCACGCGCGTCACGGACAACGAGGCGCTCTACTCCAACCTCGACATCAAGTACCTGGGGCCCATCGACGGGCACGACCAGCAGGCCATGGAGGAGGCGCTCCAGCAGGCGCGCGACTACGGCGCCCCGGTCATCGTGCACGCCATCACGGAGAAGGGCCGCGGCTACGAGCCGGCGCGCCGGGACGTGGCCGACCAGTTCCACGCCGTCGGCCAGATCGACCCCGAGACGGGGGAGCCGATCGACGCCGCGCAGGCCGCGAGCTGGACGAGCGTCTTCGCGGACGAGATCCTCGCCCTCGCCGACGAGGACCCGCGCATCGTCGGCATCACGGCCGCCATGCTGCGCCCCGTGGGCCTCCACAAGTTCGCCGAGAAGCACCCCGACCGCGTCCACGACGTGGGCATCGCCGAGCAGCACGCGGTGACGAGCGCCGCCGGCCTCGCGTTCGGCGGCCTCCACCCCGTCGTCGCGCTCTACGCGACCTTCGTCAACCGGGCCTTCGACCAGGTCCTCATGGACGTCGCCCTGCACCGCGCCGGCGTGACCTTCGTGCTCGACCGGGCGGGCGTGACCGGTCCGGACGGACCCAGCCACCACGGCATGTGGGACCTCGCCCTGCTGCAGATCGTGCCGCACATCCGCCTGAGCGCCCCGCGGGACGCGACGCGCCTCCGCGAGGAGCTGGGCGAGGCCGTGAAGGTGGACGACGCGCCCACCGTCGTGCGCTTCTCCAAGGGCGTCGTCGGCGACGAGATCGATGCCCTGCGGCGCCTCGACGACGGCGTGGACGTGCTGCACGAGTCGGAGGCGAAGGACGTCCTCATCGTGACCGTGGGTCCGATGGCGGCCATGGGCATCGAGGTCGCCGAGCGGCTCCAGGCCCAGGGCATCGGCGCGACCGTCGTGGACCCCCGCTGGGTCGTCCCGGTGCCGCGGAGCGTCGTCGAGCTCGGCGGCGCCCACCGCCTGGTCGTGACCATCGAGGACGGCGTGGTCGTCGGCGGCATCGGCACCCGGATCCGCCAGGACCTCCGGGAGGCCGGCATCGACACGGGCGTGACCGAGCTGGGGCTCCCGGACGAGTTCCTCGACCACGCCAGCCGCGCGGAGATCCTCGAGCGCGTCGGCCTGACGCCGCAGCACATCGCGCGCGACGTGGTGGCGCAGGTCCTCGGCAGCCGCGTGCCGGCCGCCCGGCCCCTGCGCGAGGATGCCGACCGCGTGTCCGTGGCCCCGGAGGACGACGAGCAGCCGTAGGCCGCAGCACGACGACGGAGGGCCCGGCCGTCGCGGCCGGGCCCTCCGTCGTGCGGTGTCGCGCTACGCGACGCCGCGGATCGCCGGCTGGTGGAAGGTCGTGCCGAACGCGCGCTCGCTCGCGCCGACCCGGTCGAGGTAGGGCGTGAGGCCGCCCATCTGGAACGGGTAGCCGGCGCCCAGGATGAGGCACAGGTCGATGTCCTCGGCCGCGTGCACCACGTCGTCCTGCAGCATGCGGTGCACCTCGTCCGCGAGGCCGGTCTCGACCCGCTCGCGGATCTCCTCGGCCGTCATGGGCGACTTGCCGCCCTTGACGATCCGCACCGCCTCCTTGTCGAAGCCCGTCGGCCGTCCCTTCGCGTCGCGCGCGTAGATGCGGCCGAGGTCCGCGAGCCGGTGCAGGTTCGGGCTCTCGAAGAACCGGTCGGGGAAGGCCGCGTGGTGCGTGTCGAGCACGTGCGCGCCGACCTTGAGGCCCACGAGCTCGAGCAGCTCGAAGGGCGTCATCGGCAGGCCGAACGGCGCGAGCGACCGGTCGACGACCTCGAACGGCGTGCCCGTGTCCACCGCGTGCATGGCCTCGCCGAGGACCTTGGCCAGGATCCGGTTGACCACGAACCCCGGGGTGTCGCGGGTGATCACGGCGTTCTTCTTGAGCTTCCTCGCGACCTGCATCGCCGTCGAGAGCGCTTCGTCCGTGGTCTGCGGCGTCCGCACGACCTCGATGAGCGGCATGACCGCCACCGGGTTGAAGAAGTGGAAGCCCACGAGCCGCTCCGGGTGCGCGAGCCGCTCGCCGATGCGCTCCACCGAGAGGCTCGACGTGTTCGTCGCGAGGATCGCCGTCTCGGAGACGTGCTGCTCGATCTCCGCGAACACGGCCTGCTTCACGCCGAGCTCCTCGAAGACGGCCTCGATGACCCAGTCCGCGTCGGCGAAGTCGGCCTTGTCGGTCGTCCCCGTGATGAGCGCCGTGAGCCGGTTGGCCTCGTCGGGGGAGACGCGACCCTTCTCGGCCAGCTTCCGGATCTCGCCGTGGATGCCGGCGACGCCCGCGTCGACGCGCGCCTGGTCGAGGTCGGTGATCACGACGGGGACCTGCAGCCGACGCACGAACAGGAGGGCGAACTGCGAGGCCATGAGCCCGGCGCCGACCACGCCGACCTTGGTGACCGGACGCGCGAGGTCCTTGTCCGGCGCTCCCGCGGGCCGCTTGGCGCGCTTCTGCACGAGGTCGAACGCGTAGATGCTCGCGCGGAACTGGTCGCCCGAGATGAGGTCCGCGAGGGCCTCGTCCTCCGCGGCGAACCCCTCCTCGCGGGTGCTGCGCTTCGCCCCCTGGAGCAGGTCGAGCGCCCGGTACGGCGAGAGCGCGACCGTGCCGATCCGCTGCTCGAGGGACTTCCGGGCGATGCCGATGGCGACGTCCCACTTGGCGATGCGCTCGAGGCGCCCCGGCGCGTTCGGGCGCTTCACCTCGATGGCGCCCGAGATGACGCCGTCGGCCCAGCGGATCGACTGCTCGAGGAACGACGCGGACGGGAACGACGCGTCGGCGATGCCGAGCTCCATGACGTCCTCCGCCTTCAGCGTGCGGTTGTTCTTGAGCGGGTTCTCGATGATCACCTTCAGGGCGTTCTCGATGCCGATGAGGTTCGGCAGCAGCCATGCCCCGCCCCAGCCGGGGATGATGCCGAGGAACACCTCGGGCAGCGCGACCGCCGGCACCGACTCGTCGACCGTGCGGTAGTCGGAGTTCAGCCCGATCTCGAGCCCGCCGCCGAGCGCGAGACCGTTGACGAACGTGAACGACGGCACGCCGAGCCGGTGCAGCCGTCCGAGGGTGTCGTGCCCGAGCTGCGCCATCTGACGACCGACCTCGCGGCTGGGGATCTCGCCGACCTTGCTGAGGTCGGCGCCCGCGGCGAGGATGAACGGCTTGCCGGTGATCGCGACGCCGCGGATCTCCCCGGCGGCCGCGCGCACCGTGAGGCGGTCGAGCACATCGGCGAGCTCCAGCAGCGTGGCCGGCCCGAGCGTGGACGGCCGGGTGTGGTCGCGCCCGTTGTCGAGCGTGACGAGCGCGAGCACGCCGCCGGAGGGCAGGTGGACGTCGCGGACGAACGAGTGCGTGACGACCTCGTCGGGATCGAGCGCCACGAGCTCCCGGAAGCGGCTGGTGTCGGTCACTTGTTCCTCTTCCTCTTGCCGGTGAAGTGCGGGTTCTCCCAGATGACGCTGCCGCCCTGGCCGAGGCCGACGCACATCGCCGTGAGGCCGTAGCGGACCTCCGGGTGCTGCTCGAACTGGCGCGCGAGCTGGTTCATCAGCCGGACGCCGCTGGACGCGAGCGGGTGGCCGACGGCGATGGCGCCGCCGTACTCGTTGACGCGCGGATCGGCGTCGTCGATCCCGAAGTGGTCGAGCAGGCTGAGCACCTGGATGGCGAACGCCTCGTTGAGCTCGAAGAGCCCGATGTCGTCGATCGTGAGGCCGGCCTTGCGGAGCGCCTTCTCCGTGCTCGGCACGGGTCCGATGCCCATGATCTCGGGCTCCACGCCCGCGAAGGCGAAGGACACCAGCGTCATCTTGGGGGCGAGGCCGAGCTCTTTGACGGCGTCGCCGCTCGCGAGCAGGGCGGCCGTCGCGCCGTCGTTGAGGCCCGACGAGTTGCCGGCCGTGACGCGGCCGTGCGGGCGGAACGGGGTGCGGAGCCCGGCGAGGCCCTCGAGCGTCGTCTCGGGGCGCATCGCCTCGTCGCGGGTGGCGAGCCCCCAGCCCTGGTCGGATCGAGTCGCGACGGGCACGAGGTCCGGCTGGATGTCGCCGTTCGCGTACGCGAGGGCGGTCTTCTGCTGGCTGGCCAGCGCATAGCGGTCGGCCCGCTCGCGGGTGAGCGCCGGGAAGCGGTCGTGGATCCGCTCGGCCGTGTTGCCCATGTTGAGGGCGTCCTGGCTGACGAGCCGCTCGGCGAGGAAGCGCGGGTTCGGGTCCGCGTCGAAGCCCATCGGGTGGCGGCCCATGTGCTCGACGCCGCCGGCTATCGCGAGGTCGTACGCGCCGAAGGCGATGCCGCCGGCCGTCGCGGTGACGCTCGTCATGGCGCCCGCGCACATCCGGTCGATGGCGAAGCCCGGAACCGAACGGGGGAGCCCGGCCAGCAGCGCCGCCGTCCGCCCGAGCGTGAGGCCCTGGTCGCCCGTCTGCGTCGTGGCCGCGATGGCGACCTCGTCGATCCGGTCCTTCGGGACCTGCGGGTTCCGTTCCAGCAGCCCGATCATGGCCTTGACGACGAGGTCGTCGGCCCGGGTCCGCCAGTACATGCCCTTCTCGCCCGCTCGCCCGAACGGGGTGCGGACCCCGTCCACGAAATGGACTTCGGCTCTCTCGACCACTGACGCCTCCTCGCATCGATTTCCCCCACCCTAGGAAGAAGCCGGACGGGGGCCGAATCCGTTGACTGTTCCTACGAGGCCCCGTCGTCGGGTGCGTCGTCCTCTTGGTCCGCATCGACAAAGGCCGCGGCCACCGCAGCCGCAGCCGCCTCGATCTGCCAGGGGCGCGCCCCCCACGACGCGAGCGCCTCGCCGACGGCCTCGGGCGCGAGGTCGGCGGGCGGCGTCCAGGCCACGCGGCGGAGGACCTCGGGCGTCACCAGGTTCTCCTGCGGGAGGGACATCCCGTCCGCGACGTCCTGGACGGCCGCACGCGCGCGCTTGAGGCGGCGGTCGGCGGCGGGGTCCTTGTCGGCCCAGGCCTTGGCGGGCGGCATCGACTCGCCGGTGCCGCGCAGGGACGGGAACTCCGTGGCCGCGAGCCCGCGCTCCACCGCGGCCCACCACCGGTCGATCTCGCTGCGGCTCGCCCGGCCCGAGAACTCGCGGACGGCCGCCAGGTCGCGCTTGGACTGCGGCAGCACGCGCGCGACGGCCACGAGCGAGCCGTCGGGGACGAGGCGGCCGGGGCTCGTGTCGACCTCGCGCGCGTACGCGTCCCGGGCCTCCCACAGCTCCTTGGCGACGGCGAGGTTGCGGCCGCCGCGGACGCCGTGCAGTCCGCTGAGGCGACGCCACGGCTCGACGCGCGCGGGCTTCGCCTCCTTGGCGATCGTCGCGGCGAACTCCTGCTCGGCGATGCGCGTCTTGCCCTGCTCCTCGAGGCGCCGGGCGATCTCGTCGCGGACGTCGACGAGCAGCTCCACGTCGAGCGCCGCGTACACGAGCCAGGCGCGGGGGAGCGGCCGGGTCGACCAGTCCGCCGCCGAGTGCTCCTTGGCCAGGTGGATCCCGAGAAGCTCCTCCACCACCGTGCCGAGGCCCACGCGGGGGAGCCCGAGCAGGCGCGACGCGAGCTCGGTGTCGAAGATGCGCCGCGGGTCGAGGCCCACCTCGCGCAGGCACGCCAGGTCCTGGCTGGCGGCGTGCAGCACCCACTCCACGTCGCGGATCACGGCGTCGAGCTCGGCGAACGAGCCGACGGCCGGCGGGTCGAACAGGAACGTGCCGGCGCCGCGGCGGAACACCTGGATGAGGTAGGCGCGCTGGCTGTAGCGGAAGCCGGAGGCGCGCTCGGCGTCGACGGCGATGGGTCCGGTGCCGGCCGCGATGGCCTCGACCGCGCGCAGGTACTCCTCGCGCGTGTCGATGACCGTGAGGTCGCCCGTCGCCGCGGCCTCGCGGAGGGCGGGGCGCGCGGGGGCATCCGGGGCGTCGGCGGCGGCTTCGGCTTCCGGAGCCGCGCTGGCCGGAGCGGAGGACGCGCGACGGCCGCGACCGCGGGACGAGCGGGATCGGGCCTCGGGCTCGGCGGGCTCCGCGACCGGCCCGTCGGGCGCGTCCGCCTCGGGCGCCGCCGCGGGCTCCACGGCGGGTGCCTCCCGGCGGGTGCGCGTCCGGGTGCGCGCGACCACGGCGTCCGTGGCCGTGGATCCCGGCACGTCCGAGAACAGGGACGCGCCCATGGCCGGCCGGGTCAGTGGCGTCGCGGTCGCGGAGCCGGTGGCCTCCTGGCGTCCGTCGGCGGGGTCGGGGGTGTCGGACGGGGCGTTCACGTCCGGGTGCGTCGCGCTGATAGCAGTGTCACTCCTTCGCCCGCGGGAGGGAGTCCGGCGAGCATGCACAGTAGTTCCCCCCAGCCTTCCACATGGGCGGTCACGTCGGCGTCGGCGGGGGTCCACGAGGCGCGCAGCTCGATCTTGGCGCCGCTGCCCTGGCGCGCGAGCTCGCCGTAGCCGGTGGAGATGATCCGGGTGGCCGTGCCCGAGGGCGCCGTGTAGCGCGCGCCGCGGGAGGCCAGGCCGTCGACGAGCCACGACCACGCGACGTCGGCGAGGAACGGGTCGGTGCCCATGTCGGTCTCGAGCGGGGCCTGCGCGAAGCAGACGATGCGGAAGGCGCCGCCCCAGGCGTCGGGCTCCTCGGGGTCGTGCAGGAGGATGAAGCGGCCCGTGCCGAGCTCGGAGTCGGACGCGTGGCCGGACGGCGACACGTCGGCGGCGAGCGCCACGGCGTAGGGCGCGAGGTTCGACGACGGCGACGGGATCTCGGTCAGCACGAGCTCGGACCGGGTGGTGGCCCGCCGGAGCGCGTCCAGCGCCGCGCGGAACTCGGGCGGATCCTCGGCACTGTCACGGGTGTCTACCACGTGGGCAGACTACGGTCCGCCGTCGCGCCCGCCGGGAGCCACGCCGGTCGGCCCGCGGCGATGCGCCCGCGACCAGGGCATCAGCCGCGGTCGACCGCCCAGCGGGCGTACGTGCGGTGGTCGTCGTCCAGGAGCAGCTGCGTGAGTCGCAGCGGAGCGCGGACCCCGGAGCCCGCGGGCACGAGCGGCGTCAGGGACGTGACGAGCTCGGGGGAGGTGGTGAGGCAGAGCTCGTCGACCCGGCCCGCTGCGAGGAGCGCCGCGGCGAGCGCCGGCCCGCCCTCGCACACCACGCCGGTGAGGCCGTGGCGGCCGAGCGCGTCGACGACGTCATCGCCGGAGAGGCGGCCGTCGGCCGCGGCGCCCAGCGGGACCGGGACGATCTCGGCGGGAACCCCGGCGAGCGTGGCGACGGCGCGGTCGCGCGCCTCGGGCGGGCACAGGACGAGGAGCGATCCCGCGGCGGCATCCGCGTCGAAGCGGTGGCCCGTGAGGTCTCCCGAGGACGTGGCGACCGCCAGGGGCGTGCGGCGGGGCAGCACGTACCGCTCGGCGCGCACGGTGCCGGCGCCCACGAGGACGACGTCGGCGACCTCGCGGATCACGCCGAGGATCCGGCGGTCGACCGCGCTGCTGAGGCTGTCGGACGACCCGTCGGCGCCGATCACGCTGCCGTCGACGGAGGCCACGAAGTTGAGGCGCACGTGGACCGGGGATCCGGGTCGGTAGAGACCCTCGAGCCACGCGCGCGTGCCGTCGTCCTCCAGCCCGCGGGACGCCGCGGCCTCGCCGGCGCCCGCGACGGGGAGGACCCGCGTGATCCTCACCCGGCGAGCCGCTCGCGCACCTGCCGCTTGACCCGGCCGAGCATGGCCGTCATGCCGCGCATGCGCAGCGGGGAGACGGCCGCGTCGAGCCCGATGGTGGACGGGTAGTCGTCGGGCACCGCGAGCACCTCCTCGGCCGGGAGCCCGTCGAGGCCCTGGGCGAGGATCGAGGCGAAGCCGCGGCTCGTGGGCGCCTCGGCCGGCGCCTGCGCGTGCACGTGCACGTCGCCCTCGACTACCTCCACGAACATGAACACGGGCGACTGGCACTCCTCGACGCGCTCGAGGAGGTCGGGGTGCTCGGCGTAGCGCGCGGGCAGCTCCGGCAGCTCGTTGCTGAAGTCGAGCAGCAGCAGGAGCCGGTCGCGCTGCCCGAGCGCGAGGAAGTCGTCGCGGATCTCGGCGAGCGCCGCGGGCAGCACGGGGGAGCCGGTCATCGGGAGGGCAGCTCCCCGGGCTCGGCGCCCTGGACGATGGGGACGCGCACGGCGGAGCCCCACTCGGTCCAGGATCCGTCGTAGTTGCGGACGCCCTCGAAGCCCAGCAGGTGCGTGAGGACGAACCACGTGTGGCTGGAGCGCTCCCCGATGCGGCAGAGCACCACGACGTCGTCGCCGTCGGAGAGGCCCGCGCCCTCGCGGTAGACGGCGTCGAGCTCGGCGCGCGTCTTGAAGGAGCCGTCCTCGGCGGCGGCCTTGGCCCACGGCACGTTGCGCGACGTGGGGATGTGGCCGGCGCGGAGCGAGCCCTCCTCGGGGTAGGCGGGCGCGGTCGTGCGCTGGCCCGTGTACTCCTCGGGGCTGCGGACGTCGATGAGCGGGTTGCCGAGGTGCGCGAGCACGTCGTCCTTGAATGCGCGGATCTCCTCGTCGCGGCGCTCGACCACGGGGTACTCGGCGGGGGCGACCACCGGCTGGTCGGTGGTGACCGGGCGGCCCTCGGCGATCCACTTGTCGCGGCCGCCGTCGAGGAGGCGCACGTCCTCGTGGCCGAAGAGGGTGAACACCCAGAGGGCGTACGCGGCCCACCAGTTGCTCTTGTCGCCGTAGATGACGACCGTGCTGTCGCGGGCGATGCCGCGCTCCGACATGAGCTGCGCGAACCGCTCGCCGTCGACGTAGTCGCGCTGGACCGGGTCGTTGAGGTCGGTGTGCCAGTCGAGCTTCACGGCTCCGGGGATGTGGCCGGTCTCGTAGAGCAGCACGTCCTCGTCCGACTCGACGACCACGAGGCCGGGCGTGAGCGCGCCGTCGGCGAGGCGCTCCTGGAGCCAGTCGCCGCTCACGAGCCGCTCGGGGTGCGCGTACTCGGCGAACCTGGGGGTGGTGTCCGGCTCGACGGCCATGGGGCTCTCCTGATCTCGCGGCCTCGGGGGCCGCGCTGGGTGGGACGCGGTCTAGTCTGGGGGTCTTCCGCGGGCGCTCGGCGCGCGCGTAGACCACCATCCACGGTAACGGTTCGCGATGCGCGGGACCTTCCCATGACAGCCGGAGACCCACCTGTGACGAACATCGACACCGGATCCCGGCACCACGACGAGCGCGGCGCGGGACCGGGCGCGCTGGTCGGCCGGTCGCCGAGCATCACCGGCCAGGAGATCGCCGCGCACCTGGTGCCCCCGCGCCAGTTCGACGAGGCGCGGTTCGACACGTACCGGCCCGACCCCGAGTACGACACGCAGGCGCAGGCCGTCGAGGTCCTCCGCGCCTTCTCGGGCGACCGCGCCGGATCCCGGGGCGGGCTCTTCTCCCGGCGGAAGGCGCCGGCCGTGAAGCCCGGGGTCTACCTCGACGGCGGCTTCGGCGTCGGCAAGACCCACCTGCTCGCGTCCCTCTGGCACGCCATGCCGGGACCGAAGTACTTCGGCACCTTCATCGAGTACACCGCGCTCGTCGGCGCCCTCGGCTACCAGGGCGCGGTGGAGATCCTCCGCGGCGCGACGCTCGTCGCCATCGACGAGTTCGAGCTCGACGACCCGGGCGACACCATGATGATGACCCGGCTGCTCTCCGACCTCGTGGCCGACGGCACGCGCATCGCCGCGACGAGCAACACCCCGCCGAACGCGCTGGGGGAGGGGCGCTTCGCCGCGGCCGACTTCCTCCGCGAGATCCAGGCGATGAGCGACCGGTTCGACACGATCCGCATCGACGGCCTCGACTACCGCCGCCGCGCCTTCGAGGGCCACGCGGTGACGGTCGCCGACGCCGACCTCGACGCGCGGGCCGAGGCCGCGGGCTCCGGCGGGCGTGCGGTCACGGTCGACGGCTTCGCGGACCTCGTCGGGCACCTCGCCCGCCTGCACCCCTCGAAGTACGTGAAGCTCATCGAGGGCGTCGACGTGATCGCCCTCCGTGACGTCGCCCAGCTGACGGGCCAGACCGACGCGCTCCGCTTCGTCGCCTTCGTCGACCGCGTGTACGACGCGCAGATCCCGCTGCTGGCGACGGGGACGCCGTTCGACGAGGCGTTCTCCGCCGAGATGCTCGCGGGCGGGTACCGGAAGAAGTACCTGCGGGCCATCTCCCGGCTCATCTCGCTCACCGCCTCGGCCCGCGAGCTCTAGCGCACGCGCCTCCCGCGGAGCTGGGTGCGGGACGCCCGCGACGGCCTCCGAGGCCCCCGGTAACACGATGTTCACACGGCCGCCGCCCGTGTAACGCGCCCGAAACACGGCCGGCGAGCCCGCGAAACCTCGCCCCCGGACACTGGAGCCGTACCCGGCACCCGGCTCGCGCCGAACCCCCCGACCACACGGGCGGCCGCTCGCCTCCCGTCGGTGCGACCCCCTGCACGATCTACGAGAGGTGAAACACCATGGATCAAGGCAACACCGCCTTCCTCCTGATCGCCGCGGCGCTGGTCCTCCTGATGACGCCGGGTCTGGCGTTCTTCTACGGCGGGCTCGTCAAGGCCAAGAGCGTCATCAGCATGATGATGATGAGCTTCGGGGCCATGGGCCTCATCGGGCTCCTCTGGGTCCTGTACGGCTACGCCATCGCGTTCGGCAACGGTCCCGGCGGGCCGAGCGCCAACGACCGGTTCGTCGGGATCGACGGGGTCCTCGGCATCGACCTCGGCCAGCTCGGCCTCGGCGACGCCTACACCGCGGCCATCGGCGAGCAGACCACCGCCTACCCGACGCTCGCCTTCGCCGCCTTCCAGGCGACCTTCGCGATCATCACCGTCGCGCTCATCTCCGGCGCCATCGCGGACCGCGCCAAGTTCGGCGCGTGGATGGTCTTCGCGGGCGTCTGGGCGACGGTCGTCTACTTCCCCGTCGCCAGCTGGGTCTTCAACTTCAAGTCCGAAGGCGGCTCGGTCGTCGACGGCGGGTGGATCGCCTACAACGTCGGTGCCATCGACTTCGCGGGCGGCACCGCGGTGCACATCAACGCGGGCGCCGCGGCGCTCGCCCTCTCGCTCGTCCTCGGCAAGCGCGTCGGGTTCGCCAAGGGCATGCACGTGCCGCACAACCCGCCGTTCGTGCTCCTCGGCGCCGGCCTCCTCTGGTTCGGCTGGTTCGGCTTCAACGCCGGGTCCGAGCTCGCGGCCGACGGCCTCGCGGCCGTCGCGTTCCTCAACACCATCGCGGCGCCCGCCGCGGCCATCCTCGGCTGGCTCGTGGTGGAGAAGATCCGCGACGGCAAGCCGACCTCGGTGGGCGCCGCATCCGGCGCGGTCGCCGGCCTCGTCGCCATCACCCCGGCCTGCGCCTCGCTGTCGCCCATCTGGGCGATCGTGCTGGGCCTGGTCGCCGGCGCCGTCTGCGCCGTCGCGATCGAGCTGAAGTTCAAGCTCGGCTTCGACGACTCGCTCGACGTGGTGGGCATCCACCTCATCGGCGGCCTCATCGGCACGCTCTACATCGGCATCTTCGCCACGAACGTGGGCCTCATCTACTCGGGCACCTTCGAGCAGCTCGGCAAGCAGGCCCTCGCCGCGTTCGCGGTGCTGATCTACTCCTTCGTGCTCTCGTACGTCATCGGCACGATCATCCAGAAGACCATGGGCTTCCGGGTGAAGAACGAGGACGAGATCGCGGGCATCGACACGATCGTCCACGGCGAGGAGGGCTACGTGCTGGAGACCTCCGGCCGCTGATCCCGCTCCGCGCCACCCGACGGGCGCCGCTCCTCGCGAGAGGACGGCGCCCGTCCTCGTGCTCGGGACGCGCCGGGCGCGCGGTCTCCTGTTCGCCAGCGCGGAGCCCGCCGTCCCCCCGGTCGTCGGGACGCGAGCCGGGCGTACGGTGGATGCACGCGGGGAGCCGAGCACGACGGCGCCCCGCCCCCGTGACCATCGAGACGAAGAAGACGAGAGCACATGGCATCCCCCCTCATCACCCTGAACAACGGCGTCACCATCCCGCAGCTGGGCTTCGGCGTCTTCCAGACCCCGCCCGCCGAGACGCAGCAGGCCGTGGAGCGCGCCTTCGAGGCCGGCTACCGCCACATCGACACCGCCGCCGGCTACTACAACGAGGAGGGCGTGGGCGCCGCCATCAAGGCGACGGGCATCCCGCGCGAAGAGCTCTTCATCACCACCAAGCTCCGCAACGGCGACCAGGGCGCGGACAGCGCGCGCACCGCCTTCGAGGACAGCCGCCGCAAGCTCGGCGTCGACGCGGTCGACCTCTACCTCATCCACTGGCCCTACGCCCGCCACGGCCTGTTCGTCGAGACGTGGAAGACCTTCGAGGCGCTGCACGCCGAGGGCCTCATCCGCGCGATCGGCGTCTCCAACTTCCTCGAGAAGCACCTCGAGCAGCTGGCCGCCGAGACCGACGTCGTGCCCGTGGTGAACCAGATCGAGGTGCACCCGACGTTCCAGCAGCACGACCTCTCCACGTTCTCGGTGGAGCGCGGCATCGAGGTCGAGGCGTACAGCCCGCTCGGCCAGGGCGCCGACCTCGAGTCGGAGATCGTCACGCGCCTCGCGAAGGAGCACGACGCCACGCCCGCGCAGATCGTGCTCGCCTGGCACCTCGCGCAGGGCCGCATCGTGATCCCGAAGTCGGTGACCCCGGAGCGCATCGTCGCCAACTTCGAGAGCATCGAGGTCGAGCTCTCGATCGAGGAGCTCGCGGAGATCGACACCCTGGAGTCGGGCACGCGACTCGGCGCCGACCCGGACACCGCGGACTTCACGCAGTTCCCGTCCTGATCCGGCCGCCGGACCCCGGCGACGCCCCATCACCCCGACGCCCGCCCGGCCCCGGCCGCGGCGGGCGTCGTCGTCCCGCGTCGCATTCCGGATCCGCCCTCGTGCGGGGCCCCCGCCGGCGCTACCGTGAGCATCACGACATGACACCCGCCGCCCACCCGCAGCCGCGGGGTCGACGCGCGAGCGGTCACGCATCCGAGGAGCACCCGTGACCGACCCGACCGAGCCGCACACCCGGCTCGCGCACGCGCTGAGCGCCGTGACCGAGCGCATCGACACGTCCGTCGACGCCAGCTGGGACGGCCTCACCGGCGTGCAGATCCTCATCCTGCGCCGCCTGGCCGGCACCGAGCGCATGGACCGCACGTCGCTCGCGCTCGACACCCGCACCGCACGCGCGGCCACCGTCCCGAGCCTCGCGAGCCTCATGCAGAAGGGCTTCGTCGTCGAGTCGCAGGACGCCGCGGGATCCTTCCTGCGCCTCACCGACGGCGGGCGCCAGCTCCTCGCGGAGGTGCACCTCGCCCGCGCCGAGTGGCTCGTGCAGGCCGCGGAGCACGCGCACCCGCCGGTGCGCG
This sequence comes from Clavibacter sp. CT19, assembly GCF_027858075.1. Classification (NCBI taxonomy): domain Bacteria; kingdom Bacillati; phylum Actinomycetota; class Actinomycetes; order Micrococcales; family Microbacteriaceae; genus Clavibacter; species Clavibacter sp. CT19. Next base: position 50,870 of record NZ_JAQHYR010000009.1, read on the forward strand.
GCGAGGAGCTCCTCCGGGTCGCCGCGCTGCTGGATCACCTCGGCAGCGACGCCTGAGCGTGCGGCGACCGTGACGACGCCGGACGACGCCCGCCGCGTCGACGCTCCCGGCCTCGCCTCCCTCGTGCTCCGCCTCCGGGCCGCGGGATGCGTCTTCGCCGAGGAGGAGGCCGAGCTCCTCATGGCCGCGTCCGTCGAGCGCCACCCGGATCCGGCGCGCCCCACGGACCCCACGGCCCCGTCGATCCCCGCGACGCGCGGACTCCTGGCGGCACGGGCAGCGGAGCTCGAGGCGATGGCGACCGCCCGCGTCTCCGGCGAGCCGCTCGAGACCGTCATCGGCTGGGCGGAGTTCGCCGGGCGGAGGATCCTCGTCGACCGCGGAGTCTTCGTCCCGCGCCGCCGGACGGAGCGGCTGGCCCATGCCGCCGCGGCGGCGGCCCGGGGGAGACGGCGACCCGTCGTCGTCGACCTCTGCTGCGGATCCGGCGCCATCGCCGCCGTGATCGCCGACGACGTGCCCGGCGCCGTGGTCCACGCCTCCGACGTGGATCCGGTCGCGGTCGCCTGCGCGGCCCGCAACCTCGAGCCGCGTCGCGCGACCGTGCACCGCGGCGACCTGCTGGACGCCCTGCCGGACGACCTGCGGGGCCGGATCGACGTCCTCGTCGCGAACGTGCCGTACGTGCCGCGTGCCGCGCTCGCCCTCATGCCGCCGGAGGCCCGCCTGCACGAGCCGGAGGCGACGCGCGACGGCGGGCCCGACGGGCTCGACGTGCTGCGACGCGTGGCGCGGGGGAGCGGCCCCTGGCTCGCGCCCGACGGGATCCTCCTCGTCGAGGTCGCGGACGCGCAGCTCGACGACGCCGTCGCCGCGTTCGCCGATGCCGGGCTCGAGGCGCGGGTGGAGCGGATCGACGCGCCCGAGGACGACGCGGACGACGGCACCCGGGTCGTCACCGGCCGCCGCCCGCGCTGACCAGGCGGCGGACCGGCCGACCCGCCGGCGACACGCGACGGCGACGGCGACGGCGACGGCGACGGACCGCCCGCATCCGTGACCCGCCGCCGATCTCGTTGGCACCTGTCAACAAGCCGCGCGGCGTCGGGGCGGTCCTGCCTAGAGTCCCTGTGTCCCATCCATCGCACGAGAGGCACCAGTGACTCCCCGTCCCATCCGCTCCACCCGCTCCGAGGCGTCCGTCCGCGTGACGCCGTCCCACCCCGATCCCGAGCTCCGCCGCCGCCGACCCCGCCGCGGCCTCGCCGCCGTCGCCGCGGCCGCCGCCGTCCTCACCGCGGCTGCCGTCGGCGTCCCCGTCGCCTCCGCCTCCGCGGCCGCCCCCAGCACGCCCGTCCCCGGCATGCAGGTCCCCGCCCTCAAGGACGTCCTCGGCGACGCCGGCATCGAGCACGTCGGCGTGGCCATGGGCAGCGGTGAGGTGCAGGGCACCTCGTCCGACCTCATCGCCCGCCACTTCAACGCCATGACCCCGGAGAACGAGGGCAAGGCCGACGCCATCCAGCGCGTCGAGGGCCAGTTCGACTTCTCCGGCATCGACCGTCTGCTGGACTTCGCCGACGCCCACGGCATGAAGATGTACTTCCACGTCGACTTCTGGATGCCGCAGACGCCCGCGTGGTTCTTCCTCGACAACGGTCGGCCGCTCACGAACAGCCCCGCCGACCAGGCGCTGCTGAAGGCGCGCATGGAGGCCCACGTCAAGGCGATCTCCGACCACATCGCGTCCCGCTACCCGAACGGGAACAGCCCCATCTGGGCCATGGACGTCGTCAACGAGGTCATCGACGACGGCCCCAACGCCAACCCGCACCACATGAAGGACACCCGCTGGTTCCAGGTGCTGGGCGAGGGCTTCGTCGACGAGGGCTTCCAGCTCGCGAAGAAGTACTTCCCGGGCGTCAAGCTCTTCATCAACGAGTACAACACCGACTCGCCGAGCAAGCGCACCGACTACCTCGGACTCATCTCCGCCCTCCTGAAGCGCGGCATCCCGGTCGAGGGCGTGTCGCAGCAGAGCCACATCGGCCTCCGGAGCGACATCGAGGAGCTCCGCACCACTATCCACGCGGTGAAGGCGATCGACCCGAAGCTCCTCGAGGCCGTCTCCGAGCTCGACGTCGGCGCCTCGCAGGCGGCCGCGACCGGCGACAGCCAGAATCGGAGCCACACGGCGCCGGTCTACTCGAACCCGGACGACACCGCCGCGGCCGTGGGCTGGGTCTACAAGGACCTGTTCACGATGATCCGGCAGGAGGCCGGGAACCTCGACTCGGTCACCTTCTGGGGATCCGACAACTCGCACACCTGGCTGCACAGCCCGGCGATCGACCAGCCCTGGGAGCAGCCGCTCCCGTTCGGGACCAACCAGGAGGCGATGCCCGCGTACTGGGGCATCGTGAACCCGGGCCTGCTCCCGGCGCGCCCGCCCCTGCCGAAGGGCTGATCACCGCCCGACACCGCAGCGGCCCCCGTCCTCGCCGAGGACGGGGGCCGCTCCGCGTTCGTCGCCTCATGCGACGAAGGTCTTCGAATACCTTGCCCCCGGGGGAGGGGGGCCTACGTTGCGAGAATCCGACACCGAAGTCGGAACGCATGGAAGGTGTTCGACGATGAGCATTCCCCGCACCACCGCGTCCGCGCTCGCGGACGTCCGTCCTCCCCGGGCGGGCAGCCGGGGCCACGGCGGCTTCGTCGGGCTCCTCCTCGGATCCGTCAGCTCCGCCTGCGCCGAGCACGCCGCCTGCCCCGTGCTGGTCATGCACGCCCCGCTCGTCGAGCACGAGGACCCGGTCAGCGCCGGCGCGGAAGCCCTCGGCGACGGGAGCCGCGCATCCGACGCGCCCGCGCCGTCGCTCGTCACCACCCGGGGCTGAGCCGCGCGTCGCCTCGAGCGCGGCGGGGGAGGGCGAGATGCTCCCCGCCGCGCGCGGGCATGCTGAGGCCGGCGACCGCGATGACCGTCCTGCGGTCGCGGACGTCGTCGACGCAGCGCGTGAAGTTCTCGTCGCCGTCCATCGCGGAGCGGCCCGGCCGGGAGCGCCAGCGCAGTGCACGCAGCGTCACGAGGTGGTCGCCACCATCCGGTGCCGGTCGCCTCGCAGCGCGCCGTGGCCGCAGCGCGCCGTGGCTGCTGGGGCCGCTGGGGCCGCTGGGGCCGAGGAGGGCGGTCCGGTCACCCCAACCGAGCCGCGACTACGCCTCATATGACATAATGTGCATTATCAGCGGTGTTGATCAGGGCGAGAGCGGGTTGAGCCAGCCTGCCTCGTGAACTCCTGATGCCCGGCCACACGGCTCCTGCGTCACGCCATCGCTTCGAGGCCGACGCGCTTGGTGGACGTCGTTCGTCGGGACGTCGTGTGCCACCCCGCGCGGTCGCCAGCCGAGCCGCCCGCCGGGACACCGCGTCGTGCGACGCCGGCCTGCGGCCATCCAGGTGAACACCGGCGCAAGTTCCGTGAAAGCGCTTGCGCACCTCCGCGTCATCGGACATGATCCGTGACAGCGCTTTCACGGAGTCGTGATGGCCTAGAGGAAGTACGAAGGAGTGCACACGTTGTCGAAGTCCACCCGGTCCCCTCTCCGACGGGCGCTGCTCGGCTGCACCGCAGCCGCAGGCGCGCTGTCGCTCGCGCTGTCCGGCGCGTCGCTGGTCGCATCCCCCACATCCGCATCCGCCGCGACCAGTCGCGTGGCCGTCGACTTCGGCACCAGCACCGGCGCCTTCCGCGGCGGTGCGACGGGCACGCTGTACGGGCTCGGCGACGACGGATCCCCGTCGCCCGCCGTCCTCGCCGGCGCCCACGTCACCAACACGTCGCAGAAGCCGCCGCAGGGTACCCAGCACCCCAATGGCGACGCCCTCGACGTCGAGCACGGCTTCTTCTCCGCCGGCGGCAAGGACCTGTACGTCTACCTCCAGGACGAGTACCCCGACTGGGCCTACAACGGCGGCAAGCGCCCCGGGGACGCGAACGGCGACGGCGAGTGGGACTACCTGCCCCTGCTCCGCAAGGCTGTGGAGGCCGTGGCCACGAAGTCCGAGCACCCCGAGAAGTACGTGTTCATCCCGTTCAACGAGCCCGACGGCGGCAACTGGTACCCCGACTGGGCGAACCAGAAGTCGCAGTTCCTCGCCGACTGGTCTGCCGCGTACGACGCGATCCAGCAGATCTACGCGGCGCACGGCCTCGGCAAGGCGAGGATCGGCGGTCCCGGCGACTCGGTCTGGCGCGCCGACCGCAGCCGCGACCTGCTCGCGTACGCGAAGCAGAGGTCCGAGCTCCCCGACGTCTTCATCTGGCACGAGCTCGGGACCCAGAACCTCGCCACATTCCGCGGGCACGACGACCAGTACCAGGGGATCCTCCGCGACCTCGGCCTGCCGGACATCCCGGTCGACATCACCGAGTACGGCATGCTCCGCGACATGGGCGTGCCCGGACAGCTCGTCCAGTGGCTCTCGATGTTCGAGGACCGCAAGGTCGACGCGCAGACCGCCTACTGGAACTACGCCGGCAACCTCTCCGACAATTCCGCCCGGAGCAACGGCGCCAACGGCGGCTGGTGGATGTTCAAGTGGTACGGCGACCTCGCCGGCAGCCGCACGGTGAAGGTCACTCCCCCGAAGGCCGACGTCGCCGACACGGTGCAGGCGATCGGGGCCCGCGACGACGCCGATGGCAAGGCGACCGTGCTCGTCGGCGGCGGATCGTCCGACATCGGCCTCGACCTGACCGGCCTGGATCCGGCGAGCTTCGGCACGAGCGTCGACGTCGTCGTCCGCGCCGCGCGGCTGAACGGCGCCGAGGGCCTCTCCCGGCAGCCCCCGGTCGTCCTCTCGACCCGCGCCGCGCTCGCCTCCGGCGCGACCACCCTCACCATCCCGAACAGCGACAGGTACTCCGCCTACGAGGTGCAGATCACCAAGCCGCTCGCCCAGCGGCCCGCCGTGGACTCCTCGCTCGTCAGCAGCGTGGAGGCGGAGGCCACCGCGCTCCACGACGCCACCGTCCAGGCGCAGGATCCCACGCGCGAGTGGTCCTTCATGGCCTCCGGCGGGAGCGACGTCGGCGGGTTCGACCAGGTCGGATCCTCGGCCACGTGGAACGTCACCGTGCCCCGTGACGGGACTTACCGCCTGTCCGTGCTCGCCGGCGCCGGCCAGGCACCCGGACAGCACGCGCTCTTCGTCGACGGAGCCTTCGGTCAGCTCGTGAAGTACTCCGCCGACCTGTCCTCCACGTACCGGGGCAGCACCGACGTCCTCGTCCCGCTCCGCGCCGGCACCCACTCGCTCTCGCTCCGGGCGAGCCGCGACGGGACGACCCGGCTCCCGGGGAGCGCCGTCACGCTCGACCGCTTCGAGCTGCGCGACGCCACCGATGGCGAGCCCACGACGTATCCCGCGACCGAGGCCCGCCTCGCATCCGGCGCCCGCCTCGTCTACCAGCAGCCCCGCGCCGCGGCGGACGGCGGTGCCCGTCTCGGCGGATCGGCATCGGCCTCGTTCTTCGTCTCCGCGGCCGAGAGCGGCTACCACGACGTCGCCGTGCGGTACACGACCGAGGGCGCGTCCTCGCTCGGGCTGAGGGTCGGCGACCGGTCGGTGCCCGCAGGCAGCGTGGCGGGGGCCGGCGCGTGGAGCACCACGGTCCGCGTGTGGCTGACCCAGGGCGTGAACGAGATCGGCGTCTCCTCGTCGACGGGGGTGACCGTCACCGACATCACGACCACCCGCGGCTCCAGCCAGCGGGCGGCGGACACCGCGCCGGGGAACGCCGTCCGCGTCGAGGCCGAGCAGCTCGCCCGCGCCGGGGCCACGGCGATCCGCACCCTGCCGGCGTCGAGCGGGTCGAACGGCTCGGCCGACGCGCAGAGCGCGGTCGGCGTCCTGGGCAGCCTGGGCGGCGGAGCGGGCAACACGGCGACGATGACCCGCCCGTCCGGGCTCGGGGCGGGCGACTACGTCCTCACCCTCTCCGCGGCCAACGCCGACAAGACGGCCGCGATCAACTACAACCCGCAGGTGATCAGCCGCTTCGTCGACGTCTCCGAGGCCGGCGGAGCCCGAGCGCGGGTGACCGTACGGCACGACTACTCCTGGAGCAGCTTCTGGGACTACGCGCAGCCGGTCACCCTCACCACGGCGGGCGGCGCGCTGACCCTCGGCAACGCGAGCGCGTACGCCCCCGACATCGACACGGTCACGCTCGCCAAGCAGGCCGTCGGCTCGCCCGTCACCACCTCCCGCTGACGCCCGCGCCGGCCGGCGACCGCGAGGCCGCCAGCCGGCTCCCCTCCCGTCACGCGGGACGAAAGGACCCCATGACCCTCGACCCCCTCCTGCTCCCCCGGGACGATCGGACGACGTCGCAGCCGCCCGGCGAGATCCGCTGGAGCACCCCCGGCCTCACCCTCGAGCTCGCGCACGGGGACGCGCCCGTCCGCCTCGCGGGCGCCCGTGCCGCGGGGGTGGAGGTGCGCATCCCCGGGGCCATCCCGGTGACGGACGTCCTCGCCGCCGGCCATGGGCGCACCCTCGTCGGATCCCGCCTCGTGCAGTCGCGACTCGGCACGACCCTCCGGCTCGCCCACGCGCGCACCACGCCGGACGGCGGCCTGGACCTCGTCTCCGACTCCCCCGACGGGATCCGGAGCACCCTCCACCTCCGCGCCGCGGGGCACGCGGCGTTCAGCGCGTCCACGACGATCGAGAACACGGGAGACGCGCCGCTCACGCTCCACTCCGTCAGCTCCTGGGCCCACGCCCTCGGATCCCGGGACGGCTCGCTCCCGACGGCCGACGCCTGGTCGCTCCTCCAGGGCCGCAGCGACTGGCTGGGCGAAGGGCGGTGGACGACGACCCGTCTGCGCGACGAGCTGCCCGCCATCCACCAGGACCTGACCGGCCACACCCCGCGATCGGCCGTCCGGCGCACCTCGCAGGGCACCTGGTCGACCGGCGGCGCGCTCCCCCTCGGCGGCGCCGTCTCCGCCGCGGGCGGGATGACGTGGCTGTGGCAGGTCGAGAACAACGGGCCGTGGCGCTGGGAGGTGGGCGAGCACGTCGACGACGTGTTCGTCGCCCTCTCCGGCCCCACCGACGTCGACCACCAGTGGCAGCAGCCGCTCGCTCCCGGGGAGGCCTTCACGACCGTGCCGGTCACCATCGCCCTCGGAGCCGACCTCGACGCGGCCGCCGCCGCGCTGACGCGCCACCGCCGCGCGACGCGGCGAGCGCATCCGGACGACGCACGCCCCGCCATCGTCTTCAACGACTACATGAACACCCTCGACGGCGATCCCACGACCGAGAAGCTGCTCCCGCTCGTCGACGCCGCTGCGGCGGTGGGAGCCGAGGTGTTCTGCATCGACGCCGGCTGGTACGACGACGGAGGCGACTGGTGGCCGAGCGTCGGCGCCTGGCAGCCGTCGCGCGTCCGGTTCGCGGGCGGCCTCGCCGAGGTCACCGACCGGATCCGCTCCCACGGGATGGTCCCGGGCCTGTGGCTCGAGCCCGAGTCCGTCGGGGTCCGGAGCCCCGTCGCCTCGTCCCTCCCCCACGACGCGTTCCTCCAGCGCGCGGGCCGACGGATCCAGGAGCAGGAGCGGCTGCACCTCGATCTCCGCCACCCCGCAGCGCGCGCCCACCTCGACGAGGTCGTCGACCGCCTCGTGCGCGACTTCGGGGTCGGCTACTTCAAGCTCGACTACAACACCGACCCCGGCGCCGGGACCGACGTCGACGCCCCCAGCGCCGGCGCGGGCCTGCTCGGCCACTCCCGCGCCGTGCTGACCTGGCTCGACGGCGTCCTCGACCGCCACCCCGAGCTCGTCCTGGAGGCCTGCTCCTCCGGGGCCATGCGCGCCGACCCGGCGATCCTATCCCGCGTCCAGGCGCAATCCACCTCCGACCAGCAGGACTTCCTGCTGTATCCGCCCATCGCGGCGGCGGCCCCCCTGTCGATGCTCCCCGAGCAGGCGGCGAGCTGGGCCTACCCCCAGCCGTCGATGACGGAGGAGGAGTCGGCTTTCTGCCTCGTCACGAGCCTGCTCGGCCGCTACTTCCTGTCCGGGTACCTCAACCGGATGGACGGCGAGCAGCTGGACCTCGTCCGCGAGGCCGTCTCCGCCGCGCGGTCCCTGCGTCCCGAGCTCGTCGACGCCGTGCCCTCCTGGCCCACCGGGCTGCCCGGATGGGAGGACCGGTTAGTCAGCGCCGCGCTCTCCACCGACCGCGTCACCCTCGTCTCGGTCTGGGACCGCGGCGACGCGGACGGGGAGCAGGCGCTCGCGCTCCCCGCGCTCCGGGGCCGGGAGGTCTACGTCGACGTCGTCTTCCCGCGGCGGCTGGCCCGGTGGCCAACCCGGTGGGACGCCGAGGTCGGCACGCTCACCGTCCGCTCCCCCGCCGGCTCCGTCGGCGCACGCACGTTCTCCCTCACCCCCCTTCCCCCGCATCACCCCATCTCGAAGGACGACCGATGAAGCTCACCTGGAAGACCGGCGCGACGGCACTCGCCCTCACCGCCGCCCTCGCGCTCACCGCCTGCAGTGACCCCGGAGCGGGAGGCCCCGCGGCCGGACCCGTCACCTGGCCGGCCGAGGACGCCAACCTGACCGGCACGACCCTGACCATCTGGGCCGCGCAGAACAGCACGAAGACCCCCGACAGCGTCGTCGCGGGCTTCGAGGCGGCGACCGGCGCGAAGGTCGAGGTGCAGACCATCCCCGATCCCTACGAGCAGGGGGTCCAGACCAAGGTCGCGACCGGCGACGAGCCCGACCTCGCCTTCTGGCAGCCCACCGCATCGAGCCTCACGGCGCTGAACGCGAAGCAGCACCTCCAGCCCCTCGACGGCGCCCCGTGGCTCGGCTCGTACGCCGCGGACTACGCCGGCATCACCGGCGTGCTCGACGACACGCGCTACGCCGCCCTCGTCTCGACCCCCGCCGTCGAGGGCGTCTACTACAACAAGCAGGTCCTGGCCGACGCCGGCATCACCACGACCCCGACCGGCTGGGACGAGTTCCTCGCCGACGCGCGCGAGCTCAAGGCCAGGGGCGTCACGCCCTTCTTCGAGATGGGCGGCGACAAGTGGGCCACGCAGTGGTGGGTGTCCGTCGCCCTCGCCGACGCGGCGAAGGGCGGCCTCTGGGACCGCGTCGACTCCGGGAAGGAGAAGTTCACCGATCCCACCATCCAGGACGCCATCGACGGATACCAGGGGCTCGTCGACGAGGGCCTGTTCAACTCCGACATCCGGACGGCCACCTTCGAGGACCAGGGCGACGCCCTCCTGTCCGGCCGCGCCGCCATGGTCATGCAGGTGAACAGTTTCTTCACGCAGCTCCAGGCCAAGGCCGACACCGCGGAGCTGAACGAGAAGATCGGCTTCTTCCCCATCTCCCCCACGGGCAACGTCGCCACCTTCATCCCCGACCAGAGCGACGCGCTCGTCGCGTTCCGCACCGGCGACGCGAAGCGGGAGGCCGCCGCGCGCCAGTTCCTCTCCTACTGGATGGGCGAGGGCTACCCCGCCTTCGTCCAGGACCAGTCGACCGTGCCGGTCCTCACGGGGGTGGACACCCCGTCCGACGTACCCGAGGCGCTCCGGGCCGCGGCCGCGTCCGTCCCCGACGCCGTGGGATCCATGCAGGTGCTCGCCATCGCCAACCCGGACCTCTACCTCGACCTCGCCGACATGCTGCAGGGGACGATGACGCCCCAGGAGGTCGCGGAGGCCACCCAGCGGCAGTTCGCCGCGCTCGCCAAGGCGCAGGGCGCCACCGGCTTCTAGCCGCCCCTCCCCTCCGCACGTCCCCGGGGCGGCCGCGCGCCGCCTCGTCCCCGCATCCTCGAGGAGCCCCCATGACCGCATCCCCGACCGCACTCCGCGCCCCGACCGCGCGGCCATCGGCCACCCCTCCGCCCGCCGCCGGCCGACGCGGCGGGACGACCCGCCGCCGGTCACACGACCACCCCGCGTGGTTCCTCGTCCCCGCCCTCGTCGTGCTCGTGGTGTTCTTCCTCATCCCGACCGCCTTCGACTTCGTCTACGCGTTCACGGACTGGTCGAGCTACAAGTCGAGCATCGCGTTCGTCGGCACGGACAACTTCGCCTCCCTGCTCGCCGACGGCAGCCTCGTCGGAGGCCTCCGGATCACGCTCGTGTACGCCGTCCTCGTGGCCGTCCTCCAGAACCTCTCCGGGCTGGTGCTCGCCCTCGTCCTGGAGGCGGACACCCGCGTGAACCGCATGGCGCGCGTCGCGTTCTTCGTCCCCGTCGTCATGTCCGCCCTGGCCGTCGGCTACGTCTTCCAGGCGCTCCTCAAGCCCGACGGCGCAGTGAACGCGATCCTCGGCGCCGTCACGGGCACCCCGGTCACGACCGCATGGCTCGGCAGCACCACCTGGACCATCGTCGTCGTCGCCCTCATCCACGCGTGGAAGTGGATGGGCCTCTCGATGCTCATCTACCTCGCCGGCCTCAAGACCATCAGCGGCGACGTCCTCGAGGCCGCCCGCCTCGACGGCGCCGGCTGGTGGGCCACCTTCCGCACCATCCGCTTCCCGCTCCTCGCGCCCGCGGTCACGTTCAACGTCGCCACCTCGCTGCTCGGATCCATGAACGGCTTCGACGTGGTGCAGGCCACCACGGGGGGCGGCCCGGGCGGCACCACGGAGCTCCTGGACATCTTCATCTTCCGCACCTTCGGGCAGGGGCTCTTCGCCCAGGCCACGACGATGAGCCTCGCGCTCTTCCTCATGGTCGCGGTGCTCGCCTTCCCGGTCATCCGCATCCTGCGCACGAGAGAGGACGTGCTCTCGTGAACGTCTCCGCCGCCGCCTCCCCGACCCTCGGGGCCCCGTCCGACCCGCGAGCGTCCTCGGCCGCCGGGCGGCCGGGCGCGGACGCTCCGCGACGGCGGGGCGCCCGGCGGCCTCGACGTCCGATCCTCCAGCCCCTCGCGGTGATCGCCCTCGTCGTGATCCTCCTGGGCATCCCGTTCTGGATGGTCGTCGTCACGGCAGGCAAGGACCAGGCCGAGGCGCTGCGACCGGACCTCGCACCGCCCTCCCGGTGGCAGCTGCTCGAGAACGTCGCCACCGTGGTCGCCGACGGCCGCATGCTCCCGGCCTTCCTCGGCAGCCTGCTCGTCATGGTCCCCTCGGTGCTCGGGGTGCTGCTGCTGGGATCCATGGCCTCGTGGGTCCTCGCCCGCCGCTCGAGCCGCGTGATGGCGGTCGTCTACGCCCTGTCCATCAGCGGCATCGTGCTCCCGCCGGCCGTCGTCACGATCGTGCTGCTGCTGCGCCAGATCGGGCTCGCGGGCACGCCGGAGGGCATGATCGGCGTGTACATGGGCATGTACCTCTCGACAGTCGTCTTCTTCGTCACCGGATTCGTCCGCACGATCCCGGTCGAGTTGGAGGAGGCGGCCCGCGTCGACGGCGCCGGACCCGTGCGCGTGTTCGTCCGCATCATCCTGCCGCTGCTCGGTCCGACCCTGGCCACCGCGACGATCCTCATCTGCCTGTACGTCTGGAACGACGTCTTCTACGCGCTGTTCGTGGTCGGCGGGCGTCTCGACACCCTCCCGCTCAACCTCTTCCAGGTCGCCTCGAGCGGGCTCTACCTGCAGAACTGGCACCTGATCTTCGCCTACGTCATCGTGATGAGCCTGCCGCTGCTCGTCACCTTCATGGTCATGCAGCGCAAGATCATCGCGGGCATCACCAGTGGCGCCGTCAAGTGACCGCCGCGGTCGTCCCGCCATATGGTGAGGGGATCATGCCCACCGTCCCCGCCGGCCGACCCGCCAACCTCGACGACGTCGCCCGCGTCGCCGGCGTCTCCGCGCCCACCGTGTCCCGGGTGATCACCGGCGCCGCGCGCGTGAGCGCCGAGAAGACGGAGCGGGTGCGGAAGGCGATCCAGGAGCTCGGCTACCGCCCGAACCCGGCCGCCCGGGCGCTGGCCAACGGGCGGTCCCGGGTCATCGCCGTGCTGTCCGGCGGCACCTCGCGCTACGGCTACGCCGAGACCCTCCGCGGGATCGAGGTGAGCGCACGCGCGTCCGGGTACCTCGTGAGCATCACGGTCGTCGACTCGGTGGACCCGGAGGAGGTCGGCACGGCGGTCGACTTCGCGCTCCAGCAGGCGGTCGCCGGCGTCGTCGTGCTGAAGTTCGACCCCCAGGGCGTCGCCGCCCTCGCCGCCGTCCCGTCGTCCCTGCCCACCGTCGCCATCTCCGGCGAGATCGCCGCCGCCGTCCCGCAGGCCGTCATCGACGAGGCCGCGGGATCCGCGGCGCTCACCCGTCACCTGCTCGAGCTCGGGCACCGCACCGTCCACTACGTGCGCGTGCCCCCGTCCGGCAAGGAGGACGGCCGCACGACCGGGTGGCGCCGGACCCTCGCCGAGAGCGGCATCGAGGAGCCGACGATCCACGACGCCACGTGGGAGCCGGCGTCAGGCCGCGCGATCGGCCGACAGCTCGCCCACGAGGACGTGACGGCCGTCCTGTGCGGCAACGACGAGATCGCCATGGGCGTCATCCGCGGCCTCGCCGACGAGGGCCGTGCCGTCCCAGCCGACGTCAGCGTCGCGGGCTTCGACGACCACCCGATCGCCCAGCTCTTCTCGCCTGCCCTCACGACCGCACGCCAGGACTTCGCCGCCCTCGGCACCCGCGCCTTCGGGCAGCTGGAGTCCCTGATGGCGGGAGAGCCGACCGCGCCGCTCACCACGGACGAGGCGGTCGTCGTCGCGCGCGAGAGCACGGGGCCGGCCCCGCGGCGTCGCTAGCGCTCCCCGCCGGGCGGGACAGGCGACGGCGTCGCGCGGAGGGAACGCCCTCCGGGCCGCATCACGACCGGGTGGACAGCACCTTGCGCGCGACCTCGACGAGCTCCGCCGGCTCGACCGGATCCTCGGTCGACGCCAGCTCGTCGAGCGTGAACCAGCGGTGCGCGTGGATGTCGTCGAACTCGTCGGGCATCCAGTTGTCCGACACGGGCGCGAACGCCTCCGTCCGCACCAGGTAGAACGTCGAGTGGCCGACGTCGAGTCCGCCGTCGATCCGGTTGCGCGCGTAGTCGTGCTCCCAGACGGGTTCGCCCACGGAGTCGACGCGCATCCCGGTCTCCTCGAACAGCTCCCGGCGCGCCGCGACGGCCGGCGTCTCGCCCGGGTCGATCCCGCCGCCGGGCGTCAGCCAGCGCGGCGGCAGGTCCACGTCCGTGGAGTAGTTCGTGAGGAAGAGCAGCAGGCGGTCGCGCTCGTCGACGAGCAGGATCCGCGCGGTGTCGCGGACGTGCCGCACGACCTCGCCGTCGCTCATCGGGTGCCTCCGCCGACGGGCAGGTGCCGCGCCCACCACTCGAGGATCGCCTCGAACCGCTGCACGCGGTGCCGCGGGCGACCCGAGCGGCTCAGCTCGTGGTCCTCGCCCGGGAACACGAGCATCTCGGTCTCGACGCCCGCGCGCACCAGCGCGAGGTGGTACCGCTCGGCCTGCGACAGCGGGCAGCGCAGGTCGTCCTCGGAGTGGACGACGAGCGTGGGCGTGCGCACCTGGGGCGCGGACGCCTGCGGGCTCTGCGCGCGACGCGTCTCCTCGTCATGGCCCGTGTACTCCTCGCCGAAGAACGTGCCGATGTCGGACGTGCCGGTGAAGAGCTCCGGGTCGAGGAAGCCGCGCTCCACGATCGCGCCCTGGAAGCGGTGCTCGTGCGCGATGGTCCAGGCCGTGAGGTAGCCGCCGTACGACCCGCCCATGATGCCGGTGCGCGATCCGTCGAGGGACTCGTGCACCGCGATCGCGCCGTCGAGGAAGTCGAGCACGTCGTGCATGTCGACCGTGCCCATCCGCTCCTTGATGACGCGTCCGTGCGCCTGCCCGTACCCGGCGGCGCCGCGCGGGTTGCACAGGAGGACGGCGTAGCCGGCGTCGGAGTAGACCTGCGCCTCGTCGAACAGGTGCACGCCGTAGGCCGCGTACGGTCCGCCGTGGATCACGAGGAGGACCGGGTGCGGCCCCTCCCCCTCCGGCAGCACGACCCAGCCGTGCACGGGGTATCCGTCGCGGCCGTCGACCACGAGCTCGTGCAGCGGACGGATGCCGCGCTCGCGGAGCGAGGCGGAGAAGTCGGTGAGCGGGACGAGGGCCGAGCTCGCGTCGGGCGCGCGGTCGTCGCGGACGAGCGCGAGGTCGCCGTGCGTGCGCGGATCCGTCAGGGAGACCACGATGGTCGCTCCCCCGACGCCGACCCCCGTGACCTCGACCTGGTCGTCGACGAGGGCCTCGACGGCCCCGTCCGTGTCGACGCGCAGCAGCTGCACGGTCCCGCGCGAGGCGTTGAGGACGAGCACGGCGTCCCGGTCGAGCACGGTGATGTCGCTGCCGCCGAGATCGGTCGTCTCCGCGTCCGTGAGGACGCGCGGGGCGGCGTCGCCGGGATCGAGCACGTAGAGGGACGTGTTGCGCGCGACGAAGTCGACGCCGCTCTCCCCCAGGTCTTGGGCGAGCAGGAAGACGCGGCCCCCGGCCACGGCGACCGCCTCGCCGATGCCCAGCCCGGCCTCGTGCGAGACGACCGTGCGCACCTCGGCCACGCCCGACGGGGCCGCGCCGCGGGCGGGCACCGCCACGGCGTAGGCGCCGGCGAGCAGGTCGTCGTCGCGGCTCTCGTGCCGCGAGGCGACGAAGAGGACCTCGGACCCGTCGGCGGAGAAGCGCGGGGATCCGTGGTCCACCGGCTCGTCGGTGAGCCGGACGACGGGCGGCACCCCGGCGCGCTCGGCGGCCGACGGCGTGGCGTCCGCGCCCGTGCCGCGCACGGCCGGATCCGCGGCGTCCGGGTACCCCGACGGCACCGCCGCCGCGAACGGCTCGGCGTCCAGGTCCGGGACCTCCACGAGGTGGAGCTGCACGTGCCGGTCGGTCGACCAGCCGAGCCCGTTGGCGAGGTACTTCGTGGTCGTGATCCGCCGGGCGGGCTCGGCCGCGGAGGAGACGCCCTCGACGCTCCCGTACCGGCCGGGCTCGGCGACACGTGCCGCGTACACGATGCGCGTCCCGTCCGGCGCCCAGTCGTACGCGCCGACCCCGAGCAGCTCGTCGGTCACGGCGACGGGCTCGCCGCCCGAGGCGCGGACCACGTGCAGCTGCGGCGGGCCCTTCGGCTCCGCGCGCAGGAACGCCAGCACGGCGCCGTCGGGCGACAGGCGGGGCGCCGTGTCCCGGAACCCGCGCGTGATGCGGCGCGGCGGCACGGATCCGTCGGTCGCCACCTCCCACAGCTGGCCGGTGTACGCGTCGGCATGCACCCGCGGCCGCGTCACGGACGCGATGGCCAGGCGGCCGTCGGGCGAGACGGCGGGGCGGGAGACGGAGGTGAGGAGGTCGAGATCCGTGGTCTTCATCGCCCCGAGCCTAGCCCGCGCCCGCCGCCGGCCACGGGCCGCGCGGCCGCCTCACTCGGGACGGAAGCTGCTCGTGTCGCCCACGAGGCGGAGGTGGTCCGCGGGGATCGGGTCGACCACCGCGCGCGCGACCTCGGCCGCGAACTGCGAGACGTTGTAGAGGCCGCCGGATGCCTCCTTGCGCTCCTGGATGGCCTCCGGGTTCATGCGGCCGAGGAGCGTGGCCGTGATGGTGCCCTCGATCATGTCGCCCGAGACGACGACGAAGCCGATGCCGCGGGCGTCGAGCTCGGGGATGAGCTCGCGCAGGGCGTCCTCCCCCGCGCGCTTGCTGCGGGCGACCGCCTCGTACTCGGGCATGGTCTCGGTGGTGCGGATGAAGTGGGCCTGGTGGCTCGTGACGAATACGACCCGGCCGCCGTCGGTCAGGAGCGGCAGGGCGCTCCGGAGCACGTTCAGCTGCGCGTCGCGGTTGAGGGTCATGGCGTAGTCCTCGGCCATGCCGCTCTCCATGCCGCCGGACGCGTTGAGCACGAGCACGTCGAGCCCGCCGAGCTCGGTGCGGATCGTCGCCATGAGCGCGTCCACCGACGCCGGGTCCGTCAGGTCGGCCCCGACCGCGACGGCCTTCGACCCGCCCTCGATCAGCTTCGCGACGAGCTTCTCGGCGCGGGCCGCCTTGTTGCGGTAGTTGACGACCACGTCCGCGCCGGCGCCGGCGAGGTAGGCGACCGTGTCGGCGCCGATGCCGCGGGAGGATCCCGTCACGAGGGCGCGGCGACCGCGCAGCTCGTCGGGGGCGAACGGACGGATCTCGTCGACGGTGCTCACAGGGGTCTCCTCCTCGAAGGTGCGCACCCGTGGGCGCGCGACGGGTCATCCGGCTGCTGCCGGGACTCCGACGGGCGGGCTGGGCACCACGCCGACGGCGCCTGAGAGCCTACCAACGGGCCCGCGCGCTCGGGTCTAGGTTCGGGTGAGGCGGCGAGGGGGGACGGCACGGGCCATGGCGCACCTCCCCCACGATGCTCCCGGCGCCGCGCGCCCCGTCCGCTACCTCGACGACGCGCTCCCCCGCGTGCTCGCCCACCGCGGCGGCATCCGACCCGGAACGGTCGAGAACACCCTCGGCGCCTTCCGCGCCGCGTGGGACTCCGGGATCACGCACCTCGAGACCGACGCCCGCGTCACGGCGGACGGCGCGTGCGTGCTGTGGCACGACGCCGACCTCCGTCGGCTCACGGGCGACCGGCGCCGCGTCGAGCGCATGACCCTGGCCGAGCTGCGCGGGATCGACCTCGGGTCGGGGGCCCGCGTCACGACCCTGGTGGAGCTCCTCCGCGCGCTGCCGTCGGCGCGCGTCAACGTCGACGTGAAGGGGCGCTCGGCGCCCGCTGCGGTCGCGCGCGAGATCCTCGCGGCCGACGCCGTGGAGCGCGTGCTCGTCACCTCCTTCTCGGGATCGCGGCGGAGGCGCGCGCTCGCGCTCCTGCCGGGCGTCGCGACGTCGGCCGACGCCCTGCGCCTCGTCATCGCGGTGCTCGGAGCGCGGCTCGGCCTCTCCCCCGTCGTCCGCGCGGCCCTCCGCGGGATCGACGCCGTGCAGATGCCGCGCACGGTCCTGGGGATCCGCACCACATCCCCCGCCATGGTCCGCGGACTGGCGCGCGTGGTCCGCGAGGTGCACGTGTGGACGGTGGACGACCCTGCGGAGATGATCCGCCTGGTCAGAGCAGGGGTGCACGGGATCGTGACGGACAGGCCGGAGCGGGCCGTCGCCGAATTGCGCGCCAGGGACTGGGATTCGCCTGGGAACCGGACGTCCTGAGAAAGGATCCTCTCAGCCGCGCGGTTTACAACGGGGAGTGCATCGCGAGAGGAGACCACCATGGCAGATCGCAGCTTGCGCGGGATGCGGCTCGGTTCCACGAGCCTGCAGAGCGAGGAGGGCGTGAGCTTCTCCCCCCGGCAGAGGAAGACCTACCGCACGGCCGACGGCACCACGTTCGAGGTCGTGTTCTCGGCGGACGCCGAGGTCCCCGAGGTGTGGGAGTCGCCGAAGAGCGGCCAGGAGGGCCGCCTGCTCGACTCGGAGGGCGCGCCCGTGGCCCACGACGAGGTCGAGGCGAAGATCCCCCGCAGCCACTGGGACATGCTGCTCGAGCGCCGCACGCGCGCCGAGCTGGAGGAGCTCCTCGAGGAGCGCCTCGCCGTCCTGCGCGCCCGGCGCGGACAGCAGCGCATCGGCGCCTGACCCGCGCCCTCCGATCGCGGCGCGTCATGAGAGCCCCCGGCTTCGGCCGGGGGCTCTCGTGCGTCCGGGCCGTCGTCGCCGGCCGGGTCAGCGCGCCGCGCGTCGCCCGCGGCGCCCGAGCGCCTGACCGGCGACCGCGAGGGCTCCGAGGCCGAGTCCCGAGACGAGCCACTCGATGTCGCGGCCCACGAGGATCGCGGGCGTCACGACGTCCGCGGTCGGCACGTCCACCACCATCGAGCCGGCGGTGAACCACGGCAGGCGGTCGAGGTCGCGGCCGTCCGGGCCGACGACGGCGCTCGTGCCCACGGTCGAGATGTTCACGACGCTGCGGCCGGTCTCGAGCGCGCGCATCCGGGCGATGGCCAGCTGCTGCACGCTCTCGTCGGTGCGGCCGAAGTCGGCGTTGTTCGACTGGGCGAGGATGAGGTCCGCGCCCTCGTGCACCATGTCGGTCGTGAGCTGGTCGTCGACGATGTCGAAGCAGATGGCGATGCCCGCGGTCACGCCCGCGGCGTCCATGACCTGGTCGGTCGTCCCCGGCGTGTACTCGCGCTGGATGAGGCCGATGAGGTCGGGCGCGAACGGCTCCCAGAACGCGCGGTCGGGCACGTACTCGCCGAACGGCACGGGGTGCTTCTTGTCGTAGTGGTCGGTCGCCCGACCCCCCGTCCACACGAGCGACTCGTTGTAGAAGCGTCCGTCGCGCTCCGTCACGGTGCCGACGACGAGCGGCGCGCCGAGACGGGCCACCACGCGGTCGAGCGCGGCGGCCGATCCGGGGTCGCGCAGCGGATCCGCGTCGGCCGCGTTCTCGGGCCACACGACCATGTCGACGCCCGCGTCGGACGGGATCTCCTCCGTCGCCCGGAGGTGCGCGCGCAGGATGTCGCCGTAGCGCGCGCCGTCGAAGTACCCGGCCTTCGCGTTCCCCTGCACGGCGGCGACGCGCGTCGTCCCGGTGGTCGTCACCGGGAACGCGGGCACGACCAGCACGAGAGCGACGGCGATCCCGGCCACGAGCGCACGGGATGACCGCCGGACGCGCTCCTCGGCCGCCAGCTCGAGCAGCAGCGCCACCAGGAGCACGAGGACGAAGGACAGACCGGACAGGCCGAGCCAGGTGACGAGGTGCGCGAACGGGCCCTCGGACTGGGACAGCGAGACGCGCCCCCACGCGAAGCCGCCGTACGGCCACACCGCGGAGATCGCCTCGCGCGCCGTCCAGAGGCCCGCGACGGCCACGGGCAGGAGCACGACCCGTCCCGCCACCCTGGGGAACGCGCGGGGGATCCAGCGGTACGCCGTGGCGATGACCGCGGCGCCCGTGGCGACGAACAGCGACTCCAGCGCCGAGAGGGCGATCCACGGCACGGGTCCCAGGTAGAGCGACGCCCACTCGATGTGGGTCAGGTAGAAGGCCAGTCCGGCCACGAGCCCGATCAGGAACGCCGGCCCCGCGCGCCGGCCCCGGAGCGCCAGGAGCACGAGGGCGATGCCGGGGAACACCATCGGCCACAGACCCCGGTCGGGGAACGCGGCGTCGAGGACCGGGCCGGACAGCGCCGCCGCCAGGATCGCACCCCAGAGCGGCAGCGGCGGGCGGATGCGCGGCTCGTCGACGTCGACGTCGACGAGCGGGTGGGCGGCGCGCTCCCGTCGGGGCGCGCGGGCGAGCGCGGTCACACCGACGAGTACGCGACGATGCCGCGCCGGATGCTGTCGAGGGCCGTGCGCGCGTTCCGGGAGACGGGGCCGTCGGCGACGATCGACAGCTGGTCGAGGAGGTCGATGGTCTGCTTGGTCCAGCGGACGAAGTCGCCCGCGGCGAGGTCGGCCTCGTCGAGCACGGCGTCCAGGCTGCCGCCGCGCGCCCAGCGGTGCATGGGCGCGCACAAGCCCGTCGAGAGCGGCTCGGTCGTCGGGAGGCGGCGCTCGCGCTCCACGTCGTCGAGCCGCGACCAGATCTCCTCCGTGCGCTCGAGCGCCGGCCGGAACGCCCCGCGCGGCAGGTTCCGCTCGTTGCGGTCGCCCTCGTCGCGGCGCGGCTGGTAGACGAGCGACGCGGCCATCGCGGCGAGCCCGGCTGGGTCGAGGTCGACCCACACCTGCGTCCGCAGGCACTCGGCGACGAGGAGGTCGCGGTCGCCGTAGATGCGCTTCAGCATCCGCCCGTTCGGCGTCGGCGCCACCTGGCCGTCGACGGCGCGCTTCAGGTAGCCGAGGGAGAGGAGCAGCTCCGTGACCCGGTCGAAGACCTTCGCGACGGCGTTGGTGCGCGTGCGGATCTGCTGGCCCAGCGCATCCGTCTGCCGCTTGAGCCGCCACCAGCGCTCCGCCCAGCGCGCGTGCGACTCGCGGTCCTTGCAGGCGTGGCAGGGGTGCGCCTTCATCCGGCGACGGAGGTCGGCGAGCTGGCGCTGGCGCTTGTCGCGCTCGCCGTGCTGGCCCGGCTGCTGCATGTCGGCGCGCGCCGCGGTGGCCCGCTCGAGGTCGCTGAGCTCGCGGCGGAGGCCCGAGTACTCGCGGAAGTCGCCGAGGTGGCAGGCCATCGCCTTCTCGTAGCCCGCGAGGGACTCCTCCTGCGTGCGGACCTTGCGGGCGAGGTCGACGACGGCGCGGTCGGCCTGGAACTGCGCGAACGACGACTCGAGCACCTCGCGCGTGCGCTCGCGGCCGAACTGGTCGATCAGGTTGACGGCCATGTTGTAGGTGGGCCGGAAGCTGGAGTTGAGCGGGTACGTGCGACGGGACGCGAGCGAGGCGACGGCCTGCGGATCCAGCCCGTCCTTCCACTGGATGACCGCGTGGCCCTCGACGTCGATGCCGCGGCGGCCGGCGCGGCCCGTGAGCTGCGTGTACTCCCCCGGTGTCAGCGGCACGCGCGCCTCGCCGTTGAACTTCTCCAGCTGCTCGAGCACGACCGTGCGGGCGGGCATGTTGATCCCGAGGGCCAGCGTCTCCGTCGCGAACACGGCCTTCACGAGCTTGCGCTGGAACAGCTCCTCGACGACCTCCTTGAAGGCGGGGAGCATCCCGGCGTGGTGCGCGGCGACGCCCCGCTCGAGCCCTTCGAGCCACTCCCAGTAGCCGAGGACGGCGAGGTCCTCGTCCCGCAGCGTGCGGCAGCGCTCCTCCACGACGGCGCGGATCTCGTCACGCTCGTCCGCGTGCGTGAGCCGGACGCCCGCGCGGAGCACCTGCTTGACCGCGGCGTCGCAGCCCGCGCGGCTGAAGATGAAGAAGATGGCCGGCAGGAGGTTGCGCTCGTCGAGGAGGGCGACCACCTCGGGCCGGTCCATGCGCCCGCGCTCCCAGGGGCCCGGAGCGCGTCGTCCGGAACCGCCGCCCGCTCCCCCGCGGCCGCGGCCCTGGCTCTGCCCGGCGCGCACGCGGGCGGACTCGCGGCCGCCGCCGTGCGTCATCCGGACGAGCTCGGGGTTCACGCGATGCGTGGCGGCGAGCCCAGAGGAGTCGAAGAGGTCGACCATGCGGTGCCGCACGATGACGTGCTGCTCCAGCGGCACGGGACGATCCTCCGAGACGATGACGTCGGTCTCACCGCGGACGGCCTGCAGCCAGTCGCCGAACTCCTCCGCGTTGGAGACCGTGGCGCTCAGGGAGATCATCCGCACGCTCTGCGGCAGGTGGATGATGACCTCCTCCCACACGGCGCCGCGGAAGCGGTCGGCGAGGTAGTGCACCTCGTCCATGATGACGAAGGCGAGGTCGCGGAGGAGGTCGGAGTCCGCGTAGAGCATGTTGCGCAGCACCTCGGTCGTCATGACGACGATGCGCGCCCGGCTGTTGACGTTCGTGTCGCCCGTGAGGAGCCCCACCTCGTCCGGCCCGTACTCCGCGACGAGCTCGGCGTACTTCTGGTTGCTCAGGGCCTTCATCGGCGCCGTGTAGAAGATCTTGGCGCTCGGACGCTGCATCGCGAGGAACACCGCGAACTCGGCGACCACGGTCTTGCCCGCGCCGGTGGGCGCGGCGACGAGCACGCTGCGGCCGTTCTCGAGCGAGGCGGCAGCGGCGCGCTGGAACGGGTCGAGGTCGAAGCGCAGGCCGCTGGCGAACTGCTCCAGGAGCGGCAGGCCGCGGCGGCTCCGGGAGGCGGCGTAGCGTTCGGCGGGCGAGAGCTGGTCTGTCACGATGCCGCCAGTCTAGGCGGCGGATCCGGGCGTCGGCCGGGCGCGGACGCGACGACGCCCGCCCCTCGCGGGACGGGCGTCGGATGCGCGGGACCCGCGCGCGTCAGGGCAGCAGGTCGTCCGTGAGCGTCGCGGCCCGACGCGCACGACGCTTGTCGTTCAGCAGCGAGATGCCCGCGGCGATCAGGTACAGGACCGTCATCGGCACGGCCAGCAGGAACATCGACATGACGTCGGCCGCCGGCGTCGCGATGGCGCAGAACAGGATGATCAGCAGGATGGCGATGCGCCACGACTTGATGATCGCCGTGCCGGTGAGGATCCCCATGAAGTTGAACAGCACGAGGAACACCGGCAGCACGAACGCGATGCCCACCGCGAACACGAGCTTCAGCACGAAGTCGAAGTACTCGCGCGCCGTGATGAACGAGGAGTCCCCCGCTCCGGCGAACTGCGTGAGCAGCGCGACGATGTGCGGCAGCACGAACCAGCCGGCCGCGCATCCGCCGAGGAACAGCGGCACGGCGGAGAAGAAGAAGCCGAAGGTGTAGCGGCGCTCCGTCTTCGTGAGGCCGGGGACCAGGAAGGCGAAGACCTGGTACAGCCACACCGGGCTGGAGATGATGAGGCCCACGTAGAGGGCGATCTGCAGTCGCAGGTCGAAGGCCGACGTGATGGTCGGGAAGTTGAGGCTCGCGTTCCGCCCCTGCTCGGCGTTGATCTCCTCGATGGGCGCGCGCAGCGCCTCGAGCACGAACGACGACAGGAACCAGCCCGCGACCATCGCCAGGACGATGGCCACGCCGGCGATGAACAGGCGCTTCTTCAGCTCCAGCAGGTGCTGGACGAGGGACATGCGCCCCTCGGCGTCCCGCTTCGTGGCGCGGGGCCGCTCGGTGGTGCTCACGGATCAGGCGCGGGGGCGGGAGTCCCCGTCACGCGGGGAGTCGTAGCGCGGGGCGTCGTAGCGGGGCTCGTCGGCGCGGGTGTCGCTGGGCCGGACGAAGTCGCGCGGGGCGTCGCGGTCGTCCGAGCGGTAGCGCTCCTCGTCGCGGCGGCGGTTCTCCTCGCGGGTGTCGTCCCGGCGGTCGGACGCGCTCTCCTCTTTCATGGTCTTGACCTCGCCCTTGAAGATGCGCATGGACTGGCCGACGCTCTTCGCCAGGGCCGGCAGCTTGGTGGAGCCGAAGAGCAGGACGATGACGACGAGGATGATGACGAGGTGCCAGCCGCTGAAGGCGTTTCCGAGCATGTGGTTCACATTCCTTAGGTCACGAAGGCCGGACAGTCGTTGTCGGATTGAGGACGAGTCTATCGTCGGGACCCTGGGGACGGCAGGGAGGGCCGAGCGGTTCACGCGGAGTTCGCCTCGCGCGCCTACCGGTGTTCGCGGGAGCCGACGAGGGGTCGGGCGACCGGAGCGGAGCCCGCCCGCGGCAGGTGGAGCCCGGTCAGCCCTCCGCGTCGTAGGCGGCCGCGGCGCGTGCGGCCCAGTCGGCGACGGCCGCACGCGCCTCCGGCGGGCCGGTGACCACGACGACGCCGGCCATGCCCGCGACGAGCCGCACCAGGCCCTGGTAGTGCGCCACGCGCACCGTGAGCCCCACGCGGCCCGGACTGCCGGGGATCGGCACGGGCCGCTCGTCCCCCACGAAGTCGCCGAGGAGCGGCAGCGCGGACTCCGGCACCTCCAGCGAGACGCGGAGGTCGTCGGGGCTCGGCTCGAACAGGGTGTCGCCGAGCACGACGTCCTGGGGGCGGTGCTCCGGCGGGAGGTCGGTGACGAGGAGCTCGTCGAGGCGGTCGAGGCGGAACGTGCGGACGGCGCCGCGCGCCAGATCCCAGCCGCGCAGGTACCAGTCCTGGTCGACCGACTCGAGGCGCAGCGGATCCACGACCCGGCGCTCCGTGCCGCCGCGGGGGCTGCGGTAGTCGAACTCGACGCGGCGCTCGTCGGCGATGGCGCGGCGCAGGTCCTCGCGCGTGCGGTCGCCCGCGCCGGCGGCGACGGCGACCTGGCTGGGGCTCGCCGAGGAGCCGCGCGCCAGCTTCGCCATGAGCTGCCCGACGAGGTCGACGTCACTGGCGTCGGCCTGGGAGGAGACGTACTGGAGGCCCGCGATGAGCGCCGCAGCCTCGCGCGCGGAGAAGCGCGGCGAGTCGTCGAGGGCGACCATGTGCGTGATGACGATCTGGTCGTTGTCCTCGAAGTCGTCCCAGGCGATGTCGAACAGGTCGCCGTGCTGGTACGACGCGGTGGATCCCGGGACGCCGGAGACGGCGATGAGGCGCACGGCCTGGCGGATCTGCTCGGCCGGCACCCGGAAGTGCGCGGCGGCCTGGGCGACGCTCACCCGCCCGTGGTCGGTGAGGTACGGCACGAGGGCCAGCAGGAAGGCGAGCTTGTCCTGCGCCTGGAGCGGTGCGGCGCGGTCGGTCACGATGCGTCCTCCCGGTGGGCGGCGGCGGTCTCGGCGAGGCGGGCGCGCACGGCGTCGCGCAGCCGCGGCGGCGCGATCACGCGCGCCTCGGGGCCGAAGCCGGCCACCTCGTCCGCGAACAGGTTGGTGTCGGAGTAGTGCACGCGCAGGCGCCCGTCGCCGAGGTCCTCGGTGTCGCGGCGGCGGCGGAGGCGGATCTCCGCGTCGCTGCCGGGCACCACCGACACCTCGCCGACGCCGTTCGCCCACACCCGGTCGAGGTCGGCGAGGGCGCGCTCGGCGTGGTCCTCCCCCTCGGGCGTGAACGCGCGGCTCGTGACGCGGACGCGGTCGACGATGCGGGAGAGCAGGAAGGTGCGCGGGCCGTCGGCGTCCTGGTCGATGCCGTGCAGGTGCCAGCGCCCCTGGTGCTGGACGAGCGCGAGCGGCGCGACGGTGCGGGTCCGCGCGGCGCGCTCCCCGGGCTTGAGGTAGCCGAACGTGACGAGCACGTGACGCTCCAACGCGACGCTGAGCGGCCCGAACGCCGCCTCGCGCGTGCGCAGCCGAGGCGCGTAGCCGATGACCGGGTCGTCCGACTCGACGCCGAGCGAGCGGAGCTTGATGAGCGCGCGGCGCGACTCCCTCGACAGCGACCCCTCGCGCCAGACCATGGCCGCGAGGTTGAGCAGCGTCGTCTCCTCCGGCGTGAAGGACAGGTCCGCGGGCAGCTCGTAGGCGCCCCGCGGGATCCGGTACCGCAGGAGCTGGTTGTTGCCCTCCTGGCCGGGGGACTCGACCGTCTCGAGCGGCACGCCGAGGTCGCGGATGTCGTCCTTGTCGCGCTCGAACTGGCGCTCCAGGTTCGCGTTGTCGCCGCCCGCGCGATACCGCTGGCGGTACCCCTGGACGCTCGAGAGGACCTCGTTCTTGGTCAGGCCCTGCTCGGTGGCGAGCAGCGCCAGCACCAGGCTGAACAGCCGCTCCTCGACCGGCACGGCGGGGCGGGGGGATGACTCGGGCACTCGGATGTCCTCACGGTGGTGCAGCCCCCGGCCGGTGGCGATGCGCTTACTTGCTCGGCTTGCTCGTCCCGAGGATATCCACGACGTAGACCAGCGTGGAACCCGCGGGGACCTTGGCGGACGCCTGGTCGCCGAATCCGTCGCCCGGCGGGACGACCGCGATGACCTGGTCGCCCACGTGCTTGCCGACCAGGGCCTTCGCGAGTCCGGGGGTGACGACGACCGCGGAGGGCGCGGACGCCGACCCGGCCGTGCTCGCGGCGGCGGGGACCTGCAGGGGACCGCCGGCGGCCCAGCTGGATCCGAAGACGGCCTGCTTCTCGGCCGAGGCGCTCGTGCCCCAGACGACTCCCGTGTACTGCATCGTGACGACGTCGCCCTCGGCGACCTCGTCGCCGTCGCCGGCGCGCAGCAGCGCGTCGCGGTAGTCCGTGGGCGGGGTGCTCGGCGGGATCGTGACGCCCGGGACGCCGTCGTCGGTGGTGACGACCGAGGGGAACCCGGCCTGCGCGGGACGCCGGTCGCCGGTGGCGCGCTCCGGGAACGAGGAGATGATGTCGACGACGAGGACGAGGCCGTCCGTGGCCTCGAGCCCGCGGGAGGAGAGGTCCTGACCCGGGAAGACGGTGGAGACCGGCACGGTGACGGCGAGGCGCGAGCCGACCGGCATGCACGTCATCGCGTCCTCGAGGTACGGGAGCCCCTCGTGCAGCGACGCCGTGGTGAAGACGTTCGACCCGGTGGTGCGCGAGTTCGGGGCGACGCGCGCGTACTCCGCGAGCGTCTCGCCCGTCTTGCCGTCGACGATGGAGGCCGCGGCGGTGATGCCCTGGTGCGGCTGAACCCGCTCCCCGTCGCCCGCGACGAGGACGGAGACCTCGGTGCCCGAGGGCTTGAGCGGCGTCGGGAACGTCACGGAGGCGGGGGCGCTGCCCACGTCGCCCGTGGCCTGGACCGCGCTCGAGGAGGTGCCGGGCTGCCCGAGGGGCGTGCAGTCGGCCGCGGAACCGGATCCGGAGCCCGAGGGGCTGCAGGCGGCGAGCGACAGGACGAGCCCTGCGCAGACGGTGAGCGCGGCGGAACGGCGCACGTGACTCCTCTTTCGATGGTGGGGGTGGCCGGCACGCACCCGCGTGATCGGCCCTGTCATCCTAGGCGGTGGGGTCGGCGGGCTCCGGCGCATCGGCCGCGCCGTGGGGATCCGCCGCGCCGCCCGCCTCGGCCGCGTCGCGCGCGCCCGCCAGCTCGGCGCCGTGCTCCGCGATGCGGACGCGCTTGCGCAGGACCTTGTCGCTGACCCGGCGCTCGCCGAGCGAGCCGGGGGTCCAGGCCTCCATGTCCTCGTCGCTGAAGTCCGACTTCGACGCGCGGCGCTTGAGCTGCGGGAGGACGGATCCGGGCGCGAGGCGCCGGGCGGTGATGAGGAAGCCGGTGTGCCCGATCATGCGGTGCTCGGGGCGGACCGCGAGGCCCTCCACGTGCCAGCCGCGGATCATCGTCTCGCTCGCGTCGGGGTTCGTGAAGAGGCCCGTGTCGCGCAGCGCCTCGGCGACGCGCGAGAGCTGCGTGACGGTGGCGACGTAGCAGAGCAGGACGCCGCCGGGCGTGAGCGCCTCGGCCACGGCGTCGACGCACTCCCACGGGGCCAGCATGTCGAGGATGACGCGGTCGACGGAGTGCGGCTCGGTCACGGTCGGCAGCGCCTCGGCGAGGTCGCCGAGCGTGATGGACCAGTTCTCGGGGCTGTGCCCGAAGTAGCTGGAGACGTTGCCGCGGGCCACGTCGGCGAACTCCTCGCGGCGCTCGAAGGAGAGCAGCGTGCCGGTGGGGCCGAGGGCGCGCAGCAGCCACATGGAGAGCGCACCGGATCCGACGCCCGCCTCCACGACGGTGGCGCCCGGGAACACGTCGGCGAGGCCGAGGATCTGCGCGGCGTCCTTGGGGTAGATGATCGCGGCGCCGCGCGGCATCGACATGACGACGTCGGACAGGAGCGGGCGGAGCGCGAGGCACTCGACCCCCGCGCTGTTCATCACGACGCTGCCGTCGGGCAGGCCGATGAGGTCGTCGTGGTCGATCATGCCGCGGTGGGTGTGGAACACCTTGCCGGGCTCGAGCAGGATCGTGTTGAGGCGGCCCTTGGGGCCGGTCAGCTGCACGCGGTCGCCCGCGCGGAACGGGCCGCTGAAGCGCGCGGCCGCGGTGTCGACGGTCATGCGCGCACCTCGTCGCGGGTCGGGGCGCCGGCGCGCCGGGCATCGTGGGCGGCCTCGACGTCGGCGAGCGTGCGGCCGGCGAGCGTGTCCCAGAGCACGTAGGCGTCGTCGGCGGGCAGGGGGACGTGGTGCGGGACGGCGATCACGGTGGCGCCCGAGGCCACGGCGGAGGCGACCCCGGGCACCGAGTCCTCGATGGCGACGCAGTCGCGGATGTCCACGCCCAGCAGGTCGGCCGCGGCCAGGTACGCCTCGGGGTGCGGCTTGCTGCGGGAGACGTCGTCGCCGGCGACCACGTGGTCGAACGCGTCGAAGGGGACGGCGTCGGCGACCTGGCGGGCCATGCGGCCGATGGACATGGTGACGAGAGCGGTGGGGATGCCGGCCTCGCGGATCGCGCGGAGGAGCTCGCGCGCGCCGGGACGCCACGGCACCTCGACGAGGATCTGCTCCATCACCCGGTCGCTGAGGCGGTCGATGATCTCGCCCGCGGGCAGGTCGACGCCGGCCTCCTGCAGGATGCGGGCCGAGTCGGGCAGCCCGTTGCCGACGAGCCGGAGCCCGTCCTCGTGCGTCCACGTGCCGCCGAACGAGCCGACCAGCGCCGCCTCCGCCACCATCCAGTAGGGCTCGGTGTCCACGATGGTGCCGTCCATGTCCCAGAGGACGGCCGCGGGTCTGTTGCTGATCACGGGGAGCGAGTCTATCGGGGGGCCGCCGCGTCCTAGGATCGTACGACGACCGCCGGCCGGGTGGTCGGGTCGGAGGGGACGGGAGTCACGTGGCGGATGCCGAGAGGTTCGTGAGCGGACGGCTGCTGGTCGTCGCCTTCGAGGGCTGGAACGACGCGGGCGAGGCCGCCAGCGGAGCGGTCCGGGCGCTCAAGGAGCTCCTCGACCTCGAGGCGGTGTCGTCGGTGGATCCCGAGGACTACTTCGACTTCCAGTTCAACCGCCCCACCATCGGCTTCGCGGAGGACGGCACCCGCGAGCTCGAGTGGCCGGGCGCCACGCTCTACGGCCCGAAGGACCCCCGGCGACCCGCGCAGGACCTGGCCGCCGACGCGCAGCTCGGCGTGAGCGGCGACAACGGCGGCAGCATCCACCTCCTCCTCGGCGTCGAGCCGTCGAGGCACTGGACGGCCTTCACGACCGAGGTGCTCGACGCCGCGCGCGCCGCCGGGGTCGAGGGGGTCGTGCTGCTCGGCGCGCTCCTGGCGGACGTGCCGCACACGCGCCCGATCTCCGTCTACTCCACGAGCGAGAACGCCGGGGTGCGGGCCGAGCTCGGCATCGAGCGGAGCACCTACGAGGGACCGGTCGGGATCCTCAGCATCATCGCCCAGCGCGCCGAGGAGATGGGCATGCCCACGGTCTCCCTCTGGGCGTCCGTGCCGCACTACGTGCACAGCGCACCGTCGCCCAAGGCCACGCTCGCGCTCATCGACAAGCTCGAGGAGATGGTCGACGTGGTGATCCCGCGCGGCGAGCTCATCGAGGAGGCCGCCACGTGGGAGGCGGGCATCGACCAGCTGGCCGGCGAGGACGAGGACATGGCCTCCTACATCCAGCAGCTCGAGCAGGCGCGCGACACGGTGGACTCCCCCGAGGCCAGCGGCGAGGCCATCGCGCAGGAGTTCGAGCGGTACCTCCGCCGCGGGGACGGACCGCGCGGCCGCGGCGACGACCGCCCCGAGGAGCCGTGGCGTCCGAAGGACCCGAAGGACCCGAAGGACCAGTAGGACCCGAAGGACCAGTAGGCCTCCCGGGCCTCCCGGCCACCGGGCGGACGGGCGGCGTCGTCGCGCCGGACGCCGCAGCGTGCCGGGCAGGTCAGGCCGCGGGGCTCCCCAGCCGCACGCCGAGCAGCGCGTCGACGGCCTCGACCTCGACGGGCGTCGCGGGCACGCCCGTCGCCACGCGGAGGTCGAGCAGCAGGAGCGCGCCCGGGGTGTCCAGGTCGTCGGCCAGCCGCTCGCGCACCAGCTGCACGAGCTCGCCGGGCTCCTCCGCGACGGCGTCGACGGGCGGCGTCGCCGCATCGACCCACGCGTCCCACGCGGCGAGCCGGGCGACCGACTCCGCGAGGAGCGCGTCGGTCCACTCCCAGTCGGCGCGGTAGTGCTGGGCCAGGAGCGCGAGGCGGATGGCGCGCGGATCCACGCCCGCGGCCCGCAGGCGCGACACGAGAACGAGGTTGCCGAGCGACTTGCTCATCTTCTCGCCCTGGTAGGCGACCATCCCGGTGTGCGCGTACACGCACGCGAAGTCCTCGCCGGTGAGGGCGGAGGCGTGGCCGGCGGACATCTCGTGGTGGGGGAAGATCAGGTCGGATCCGCCGCCCTGCACCGTGACGGGCCGGTCGAGCTTCCGCAGCGCGATGACGGCGCACTCGATGTGCCAGCCGGGCCGTCCGCGGCCGACGACGCCGTCCCACGCGGGCTCGCCCGCGCGCTCGGCACGCCAGAGCAGCGGATCCAGCGGGTCGCGCTTGCCGGGCCGCTCGGGGTCGCCGCCGCGCTCGGCGGAGAGCGCGGACATCGTGTCGCGGTCGTAGCGGCTCTCGTCGCCGAGCGCCCAGGGGCCGTCCTCGCCCGCGCGGGCCACGTCGAAGTAGAGGTCCCGGGCGCCGGGCTCGACGGCTTCGGGGGTGTCGACCGGGTAGGCCGTGCCGCGTCGCACGAGCTCGGCGACGGCGGCCGCGACCTCGTCGACGACCTCCGTCACGCCGACGTAGGAGTCGGGCGGGAGGATCCGCAGCGCCTCCATGTCGGTGCGGAACAGCTCGACCTGCTCGGCGGCGAGATCGCGCCAGTCGACGCCCGTGGCGGTCGCCCGCTCCAGCAGCGGGTCGTCGACGTCGGTCACGTTCTGCACGTACGCCACGTCGTAGCCGCGGTCGAGCCAGACGCGCTGCAGGGTGTCGAAGGCGAGGTAGGTGGAGGCGTGTCCGATGTGCGTCGCGTCGTACGGCGTGATGCCGCACACGTAGAGGCCCACGCGGCCGTCGCCCGCGCACTCGGCGGGACGGACGGTTCCGCTGCTCGTGTCGTGCAGCTGCGGGACGGGCGGCTCCCCCGCGACGGCGGGGACGGCGGTACGTGACCAGGCGCGCACGGGATCAGGCCGCGATCGCACCCGTGCCGAGCAGCACGAGCAGCACGACGCCGAGGGCGACGCGGTAGACGACGAAGGGCATGAAGGTGCGCGTGGAGATGTACCGCATGAGGCCCGCGATGACCGCGAGGCCGACGACGAACGCGATGAGCGTCGCGACCGCGGTCTGGCCCGCGCCCGCCTGGCCGGTCTCGTCGAAGCTCTTCACGAGCTCGTACAGGCCGCTGCCGAAGACGGCCGGCACGGCGAGGAGGAACGAGTACTCGGCGGCGACCGGGCGGGCGTAGCCGAACGCGCGCGCCGCGGTGGTGGTGGCGCCCGACCGGGAGACCCCGGGGACGAGGGCGAGGGCCTGGGCGATGCCGATGCTCACGCCGTGCCCGTAGGTCATGTCCTTCTCGAGCCGGTCGCTGCGGCTGTACCGGTCGGCGAGGCCGAGCAGGATGCCGAAGACGATGAGCACGATGGCGACGATCCAGAGCGAGCGGAACGTGGAGCGGATCGTGTCCTGGAAGAGGTAGCCCGCGATGCCGATGGGGATGGTGCCGATGATGACGAGCCAGCCCATGCGCACGTCCGGGTCGCTCTTCGGCATGCCGCCGCGGAGCGAGCGGAACCAGGCCGACAGGACCCTGCCGATGCGCTTGCGGAAGAACACCACGACCGCGAGCTCGGTGCCGAGCTGCGTGATGGCGGTGAACGTCGCGCCCGGGTCGCCGCCCAGGAAGAGCCCGGCGATGCGGAGGTGCGCGCTCGAGGAGATGGGCAGGAACTCGGTCAGACCCTGGACGAGGCCCAGGATGATCGCCTCGAGATAGCTCAAACGGGTGCTCCCAGTGTCGGGTGGCCCACCTGGGGCTCGGATCTAGTAGTTCAGGAGGAGGTCGCGCAGGACCTGCCTCCCGAAGACTAGTGCGTCGAGCGGGACGCGCTCGTCGACGCCATGGAACATCGCCGGGAAGTCCATCGAGGCCGGCAGCTTGAGCGGCGCGAAGCCGTAGCCGGTGATCCCGAGGAGGCTGAGCGCCTTGTTGTCCGTGCCGCCGGAGAGCATGTAGGGCAGCACCTCGGCCTCGGGGTCGTGCGCGCCGAGGGTGGCGACCATGGCGTCCACGAGCGGACCGTCGAACGGGTTCTCGAGGCCGACGTCCTGGTGCACGATGCGCACCTCGACGCCCTCGCCGGCCAGCTCGCGGACCCGCGCGAGCACGGCCTCCTCCTCGCCCGGGAGCACGCGGATGTCGACCAGGGCCTCGGCCGTGTCGGGGATCACGTTGTGCTTGTAGCCGGCGGTGAGCAGCGTCGGGTTGGTGGTGGTGCGGAGCGTCGCGGCGATGAACTTCGAGGCCGTGCCCGTGGCGATGGCCAGGTCGTCCGGCGTCACCTGCTTCGGGTCGGCGCCGACGATCCGGGCGATCTCGTCGAGCAGCTGGCGCGTCGTGTCGGTGAGGTGGACGGGCCACTCCTCCATGCCGATCCGCGCGACCGCGCCCGCGAGGCGCGTGACGGCGTTGTCGCGGTTGACCTGCGAGCCGTGGCCCGCGGTGCCGGTGGCGACCAGGCGGATCCAGATGAGCGCCTTCTCCCCCGTCTGCAGCAGGTACGCGCGCTTGCCGGCCAGGTCGATGGAGTAGCCGCCGACCTCGCTGATGGCCTCGGTGGCCCCCTCGAACCACTCGGGGCGGTTCTCGACGACGTACGCGGAGCCGAGCACGCCGCCCGCCTCCTCGTCGGAGAAGAAGCCCATGATGAGGTCGCGCTCGGGGGCGCGACCGGAGGTGATGATCTCCTGGAGCGCGGTGATCATCATCGCGTCCATGTTCTTCATGTCCACGGCGCCGCGGCCCCAGAGCATGCCGTCCTTGATGACGCCGCCGAACGGGTCGACGGACCAGTTCGCCGGGTCGGCGGGGACCACGTCGAGGTGGCCGTGCACGACGAGCGCGGGCTTGTCGCGGTTGCGCCCCGGGATGCGGGCGAGGACGCTCGTGCGGCCGGGCGCGGCGTCGATCAGCTCGGGCTCGAGCCCCAGGTCCTTGAGATGCTGCTCGACGTACTCGGCGGCCTCCGTCTCCCCCTCCGACCGGCCCTCGCCGTGGTTGGTCGTGTCGAACCGGATGAGGTCGCGGGCGATCCGCGCGGTGGCGTCGAGGTCGTCGGGGAGCGTGTCGGTCATGGGTCCACGCTATCGAGGCCGGGCACGGGCGTCCGGCCCGGCGGGTGGTCGAGAGGCCTCCCGAGCCGTGCTAATGTCGTCTCTCGGCAGCCGGAGACGGCGGGCCGCACATCCTGTCCGGATGGCGGAATTGGTAGACGCGCTAGCTTGAGGTGCTAGTGCCCGTATTAGGGCGTGGGGGTTCAAGTCCCCCTTCGGACACACACGAGAGCCGGTCGGATCCACGAGGATCCGACCGGCTCTTCCTCGTTCCCGGCCGGCTCGGCCACCGCCCGGCTACAGTCGCTCTCGGCCCGCGCGACGGGCCTCCGACCCGAGAGCGAGATCGCATGACCGTCGTCGACAGCGCCGTGTACGTCCAGGGGGTCCGCACGGCGGATCCGGAGAGCCTCGACGAGACGTTCGAGGTGATGCGCGAGCGCCAGGGCCTCGCGTGGATCGGCCTCTACCGCCCGGACGCGGACGAGCTCCACCACGTCGCCGCCGAGTTCGGGCTGCATCCGCTCGCGGTCGAGGACGCCCTCACCGGCCACCAGCGGTCCAAGATGGAGCGCTACGGCGACACCTGGTTCGTCGTCCTGCGGCCCGCGCGCTATGTCGACGCCGATGAGCGCGTCGAGTTCGGCGAGCTGCACGTGTTCGTGGGGCCGGACTTCGTGGTCACCATCCGGCACGCCGAGTCGCCCGACCTCTCCGCCGTCCGCCACCGCCTCGAGGACGACCCCGAGCTGCTCGCGCTCGGCCCCACCGCCGTCCTCTACGCGATCCTCGACCAGGTCGTCGACGAGTACGGGCCCGTCGCCGCGGGCCTCGAGGACGACGTGGACGAGATCGAGGACCAGATCTTCGGCGCCGATCCCGACGTCTCCCGCCGCATCTACGCGCTCATGCGCGAGGTCACGGCCTTCCAGCGCGCCACCGCGCCCCTCGGGGCGATGCTCGACGACCTCCGCGCCGCCGCCGAGCGGCGCGACGTGGACCTCGAGCTGCGCCGCGGCTTCCGTGACGTCCACGACCACGTCATCCGCGTCGCCGAGCGGGCGGACGCCTTCCGCACGCTGCTGCAGAACGCGCTGACGGTGCACACGACCCTCGTCGGCCAGCGCCAGAACGACGAGATGAAGAAGCTCACCGAGACGAGCCTCGCGCAGAACGACCAGGTGAAGCGCATCTCGTCCTGGGCGGCCATCCTCTTCGCGCCGACGCTCGTCGGCACCATCTACGGCATGAACTTCACCAACATGCCGGAGCTGAAGTGGACCTACGGCTATCCGCTCGCGCTCGGCCTCATGGTCGTGATGGGCGGCATCCTCTACGCGGCGTTCCGGAAGCGCGGCTGGATCTGATCCGCGGGCCGGTCGGCCGCCCGGCGCGCCGATAGGGTGACGGGATGCGCGTCGTCGTCATCGGAGCCACCGGCCACATCGGGACCTTCCTCGTCCCCCGCCTCGTGGACTCCGGCCACGACGTCGTCGCGGTCAGCCGCGGCACCCGCGAGCCCTACCGCGTGTCCCCGCTGTGGGACCGCGTCGAGCGCGTCGCCGTGGACCGCGAGGCCGAGGACGCGGCGGGCACCTTCGCGGAGCGCATCGCCCAGCTGGCGCCCGAGGTGGTCATCGACCTGGTGTGCTTCACGCCGGAGTCGGCGCGCCACCTCGTCGAGGGGCTGCGCGGGCGGATCCGCCACCTCGTGCACGTCGGCAGCATCTGGACGCACGGGCTGAGCTCCTCGCTCCCGCTCCGCGAGGACGACGTCAAGGAGCCGTTCGGCGAGTACGGGGTGCGGAAGGCGGAGATCGAGCGCTACCTGATCCACGAGTCCCGGTCCGGCGGCGTGCCGGCGACGGTCGTCCACCCCGGCCACATCAGCGGCGGCGGCTGGCCGGTCATCACGCCCGTCGGCAACCTCGACCCCGCCGTCTGGACCGCGCTGGCCACGGGCGCGCCCCTCGCCGTCCCGGGCTCGGGAAGCGAGACCATGCACCACGTGCACGCCGACGACGTCGCGCAGGTCGTGCAGCTGGCCGTCGTGAACCGGGAGACCGCCGTGGGCGAGAGCTTCCACGCCGTCTCCGAGCGCGCCATGTCCGTCCGCGGGTTCGCGCGCGCCGCCGCGGCCTGGTTCGGCCGCGAAGCCGAGCTGGAGCACCTCGACTGGGACGCGTTCCGCGCGCGCACGGCACCCGAGCACGCGGACGTGAGCTGGGAGCACCTCAGCCGCAGCCACGTCGCCAGCATCGAGAAGGCCCGCGACGTGCTCGGCTACGCGCCGCGGTACACGAGCGAGGAAGCGGCCCGCGAGGCCGTCGAGTGGATGGTGCGGGCGGGCCAGCTGGACGTGCCGCTCCCCCGCTGACCGCTTCGCGGCGTGCTCGCGCGGTCGTCCCCGCGCCCGCGCCGCCGCGCCGCGTCAGACGAAGCGGGCGTCGAGCACGAGCCGGGTGCGGACCGCGAGCAGACGCTCCGGCGCCATGGGCGTGAGGCCCGGCAGGCCCGCGGCCACGTGGTCGGCCAGGAGCGTGCGTGCGACCGCATAGGCCGGGAGCGCGTGCGGGTCGTCGGCGCCGTGCAGCACGACGGGCGCCGCGCCGAGCACGCCGGAGGGCAGCGACAGTACGAGTCCGACGACGGGCACGTCCATCTCCCGCGCCAGCGCGCGGGCGCGCGCATCCAGCCCCCGGAGGACGTCGGCGCGCGCCGCCGGGTCCGTCGCCGCCGCGGATCCGGCGGGCACCGACTCGACCGCCACGAGGCCCTGCGGCCCGAGCACCAGGTGGTCGACGGCATCGCCTGAGCGGGGCACGGAGACCCCGTTCCAGAACGCGTAGGAGGGCCCGAGCTCCATGAGCTCGCGCGCGGTCTCCTCCTGGGCGACGGCGGCGCGGAGGGCGGCCGCGGCCTCCTCGGGGACCTCCGCGACGAGGTCGGGCGCGTAGGCGTCGGCGTCGAAGCGGCGGCGGAGCCCCGCGAGGCGCGTCAGGCGGTCGCTGTAGGCCGCCATCAGGTCGGGGTAGGCGCGGAGGGCCCGCTCGTGCGCGAGCACGTCCTCCTGGAGCCGGCGGGCGGCGACGCGGCGCGGCTCCTCGGAGCGGAACCACGCGCGGCCCATGGGTCCGGCCAGGGCGAGCCCCGCGGCGGCGCCGAGCACCGCGCCCCCGAGGGCGCCCGTCGCGCCGAGTCCCGAGACGAGGAGCACGACGGCGAGGAGCACGGCCAGCACGGGCGGGGCGATGACGCGCGTCCGCCGCACGTACGGACCGGGCTCGCCCGAGAGCGCCGGGCCGCCCCGGGGCGGGACGGGCGACGCGGGCACGACGGGCTCGGCCGGATCGGCGAGCCACTCGCGCACGAGCGACAGGTAGCGGAGGCGGGCGAAGCCGCCGGGGTGGCCGAAGCTGCGGGTGCGGGCGGCGGGTCTCTCCCGGGGCGCTCCCGGGCGACCGCGGCGCGAGGCGGGATCCCAACCGGATCCCGCGGTCGACTCCGGGTGCGCGGGGTGCGCGCGTCCCGCGGTGCCGTCCTCCTCCGCCGCGGGCGCGTCGCGGAGGCCGCGTTCGTAGCGAGCGCGGCTCTCGGGGTCGCCGACGGCCTCGAACGCGTCGCGCACCGCCTGGAACGCGTCCGCGCTCCCGCCCATGTCCGGGTGGGCGGCGCGGACGCGGCGACGGTAGGCCCGGCGGATCTCCTCCTGGGACGCGGCGGGATCCACGCCGAGCACGGCGTACGCGTCGGCGTCGCGCGACGGGACGGACATGGGACTCCTCGCGGGCGCCGGTCGGGCGGCTCCCAGGATGACGAGCGTAGGCGAGGTCGCCTGGGCGACGCCCGAGCGCGGCATCCGCCCCCGTCGCACCTCTCGACCACGGGCGCGCCCGCCCGCGCCGCGCGCGTGATACCAGCTCGACCCCTGTGCCCGCGAACTTCTCGCCGTCCGCCTGCCTGCGTAGGGTGTCCCCCGCCGACGCCCCTCCCGGTGACCGACCGACGCAGAGGAGACCGACATGTGGGACTTCCTGTCCGCCCGAGCCGACCAGATCGCCTTCTCCGCCTGGCAGCACCTCAGCCTCGTGGTGCAGTGCCTGGCGCTCGCCACCCTGATCGCCGTGGGCATCGCGGCCGCCGTGTACCGCAGCCGCCCGCTCACGTCCCTCGCCAACAGCGTGTCCGCCATCGGCCTCACGATCCCCGCCTTCGCGCTGGTGGGGCTGCTCATCGCGCCCCTCGGCTTCGGCGTGGCCCCCGCGGTCGCGGTCGTCACCTTCTTCGCGACGCTCCCGATCCTGCGGAACGCCGTGGTGGGGCTCGCGGGCATCGACCCGGCCGTGGTCGAGTCGGCTCGCGGGATCGGCATGGGACGGATGCGCACGCTCCTCCGCGTCGAGCTGCCGCTCGCGTGGCCCGTCATCCTCGGCGGCATCCGCGTGTCCGCGCAGATGGTCATGGGGATCGCCGCGGTCGCCGCGTACGTGCTGGGGCCGGGGCTCGGCGGATTCATCTTCTCCGGGCTCTCGCGCCTCGGCGGCGCGAACTCGACCGAGTCCGTCCTGACCGGCGTCGTCGGCGTCGTCCTGCTCGCCCTCCTGCTCGACCTCGTCCTCGTCGGCCTCGGCCGGCTCACCACCCCGAGAGGCATCCGTGTCTGAGACCCCCACCACTCCCCCGACCGCCGACGTCAGCGGGCGGTCGATCCTGCTCGACCGCGTCACCAAGCGCTACCCGGGCCAGGCGAAGCCGGCCGTCGACGGCATCACGCTCGAGATCCCCGCGGGGAAGATCGTGATGCTCGTCGGCCCGTCCGGCTGCGGCAAGACCACGACGCTCAAGATGATCAACCGGCTCATCGAGCCCACCGAGGGCCGCGTGGTCCTCGGCGACGAGGACGTCACGGGCATCGACGGCGACGAGCTGCGACGCCGCATCGGCTACGTGATCCAGGCGGGCGGCCTCTTCCCGCACATGACCGTGGCCGCGAACATCGCCGTGGTGCCGAAGATGCTCGGCTGGGACGCCGCCCGGATCCGCGCCCGCGTCGACGAGCTGCTCGAGCTCGTCTCGCTCGACCCCGACCAGTACCGCGACCGGTACCCGAAGGAGCTGTCCGGCGGGCAGCAGCAGCGCGTGGGCGTGGCCCGCGCGCTCGCCGCCGACCCGCCCGTGCTCCTCATGGACGAGCCGTTCGGCGCCGTGGACCCGATCACCCGCCAGCGGCTGCAGGACGAGCTCCTGCGCATCCAGGCCGAGCTGCAGAAGACGATCGTCATCGTCACGCACGACTTCGACGAGGCCGTGAAGCTCGGCGACTGGATCGTCGTCTTCGCCGAGGGCGCCCGCATCGTCCAGTACGACACCCCGGAGCGCATCCTCGCGGAGCCCGCCGACGCGTTCGTCGAGGAGTTCATCGGCTCGGGCGCCGGCCTCAAGCAGCTGACGCTCCGG
Source organism: Clavibacter sp. CT19 (assembly GCF_027858075.1). Classification (NCBI taxonomy): domain Bacteria; kingdom Bacillati; phylum Actinomycetota; class Actinomycetes; order Micrococcales; family Microbacteriaceae; genus Clavibacter; species Clavibacter sp. CT19. The sequence goes on from NZ_JAQHYR010000009.1 coordinate 89,125, forward strand.
CGCGTGGACGAGGTGCCGCTCGCCGACGCCGTGATCGCCCGGCCCGGCGACGCCGCGCGCGACGTGCTCGCCCGCATGGACGAGGTCGGCCACCAGCACGCCGTCGTGCTCAACGGGCGCGACCGCCCGCTCCGCTGGCCGTCCCGCCGCGCCCTCGGCCGCATCGACGTCGTGGGCCCGGACGCCGACCCGCAGCTCCCCGTCGTCGGCGCCCGCGCGACCCTGAACGACGCGCTCGACACGATGCTCGTCTCGAGCGCCGGCGCGGCGCTCGTCACCGGACGCGGCGGCGCGTTCCTCGGCGTGATCGACGTCGAGACCGTGATGGACGCGATCACGAGCGCCCGGGCGTCGGCCGCCGGCGTGCAGGACGACGCGCCCGTCGGCACGAACACCGGCACCATCGGCACGGTCGGCGCCGACGCCGAGCGCGCGGGCCGGCCCGACGACGCCGCGTCCGACGCCGCGGACGGACGCGACGCATGAGCATCGCCCTCGACGCGAGCACCGGCACCGCGGGCGGCGCGCGCACCTGGCGCGGGCTCATCGCGCAGCCCGTCGCCATCGCCGCGGTCCTCGCCGTCTACGTCGCGTGGCTGCTGACGGCACCGCTCACCGCCGTGGAGCGCACGACCCTCGCCCCCGCCGCGCTGGGGAAGGCGACCCTCGAGCACCTCGTCCTGACGTTCACCGCGGCCGCGATCGTGCTCGTGATCGCCATCCCGCTCGGCGTCCTCCTCACCCGTCCCCGCTTCCGGCGGTTCTCCGCGCCCGTGCTCGCGGTCGCGAACCTCGGGCAGGCGGCACCGGCGATCGGGCTCGTGGTGCTCCTCGCCATGGCCGTGCCCGACGGCTTCACGGCGAGCCTCATCGCCCTCGTGCTCTACGCGGCGCTGCCGGTGCTCCGGAACACCATGCTCGGCATCCGGGGCGTCGACGCGCGGCTCGTCGAGGCCGGTCGCGGGATGGGCATGAGCCGCGTCGCCGTGCTGTTCCGCATCGAGCTGCCGCTGGCCGTGCCCGTGATGCTCGCCGGGATCCGCACGGCGCTCATCCTCCTCGTCGGCACCGCGGCCCTCGCGGCGTTCGTGAACGGCGGGGGCCTCGGCGTCCTCATCATCACGGGCGTGAGCCTCTATCTGTATCCCGTCCTCGTCTCCGGGGCCCTCCTCATCGCGCTCCTCGCGCTCGCCATCGACTGGCTCGGCCGCATCGTCGAGCACGTCGCCCGCCCGAAGGGACTCTGACCGTGCCGCTCCTCCCCCGCTCCGCCCGCGGTCGCCGGGCGCTTGCCGCCCCCGCGCTCGTCGTCGCCGCGCTCGCGACCCTGACGGGGTGCGGCCTGCAGCCCGCCACCGCCTACGCGCCGGATGCGGCGCCCGGCTCCATCCGCCCGCTCGACCTGCCGCCGGGCGCCTCGCTCACCGTCACGTCCAAGAACTTCACCGAGCAGCTCATCCTCGGCAAGATCGCGGTCATCGCCGCGCGGGCCGCGGGCTTCCGGGTGACGGACGAGACGAACGTCCCGGGGAGCGTGCCGGCGCGCGAGCTCATGACGAGCCACGGCGCCGACATGACGTGGGAGTACACGGGCACGGCGTGGCTCAGCTACCTCGGCCAGAAGTCCGGCATCGCCGACCAGCGCGCCCAGTACGAGGCCGTGCGTGACGCCGACGCCGCGAACGGCCTCACCTGGCTGACGCCCGCGCCGCTCAACAACACCTACGCGCTCGCCATGCGCGACGAGGAGGCGGAACGCCTCGGGATCACGAAGCTGTCGCAGATCCGGGACCTGCCCGTCGACAAGCGGACGTTCTGCGTGGAGGCGGAGTTCAACTCCCGCAGCGACGGCCTCTCGCCGCTCCTGGATGCGTACGGCATCCCGCGCGGATCCGCGGACGGCGTCCCGGACGGCAACGTCTCGATCTTCGACACCGGCGCGGTGTACACGGCGGCGGACCGGGGCACGTGCCAGTTCGGCGAGGTGTACACGACGGACGGGCGCATCGACAAGCTCGGCCTGCGCATCCTGCAGGACGACCTCGGCTTCTTCCCCGCGTACAACGTGGCGCCCGTCCTCGACAGCGCGACGCTCGCGGAGTACCCGGGCCTGCAGGACGTGTTCGACCGGATCTCCCCCGAGATCACCGACGACGCGCTCCGCGAGATGAACCTCGAGGTGGACGACCAGGGCGAGGAGCCCGCGGACGTCGCGTACCGCTTCATGGTCGACCACGGCTTCGTGACGGAGCCCTAGCCGCGCGTCCGGCGGGGCTGCCCCCGACCGATCGGGCGCGTCAGCTGCGCATCCACCGGCGGAGCTGCCCCCGACGGATCGGGCGCGTCAGCTGCGCATCCACCGGCGGAGCTGCCCCCGACCGATCGGGCGCGTCAGCTGCGCATCCACCGGCGGAGCTGCCCCCGACGGATCGGGCGCGTCAGCTGCGCATCCACCGGCGGAGCTGCCCCCGACGGATCGGGCGCGTCAGCTGCGCATCCACCGGCGGAGCTGGTCGATGCGCTGCTGCAGCTGCGTCACGCTGCACTGGCCGACGGCCGGCCCGCCGCACACGCGGCGGAGCTCGGCGTGCACGAGCCCGTGCGGTTCGCCGTGGAGCTTGGCGCGCATCCCGACGAGGCTGTTGAGGAGCTGCCGCTGCTCCTTGAGCGTGCGGTACAGCGGGATGTCGTCCGGGTCCTTGGGCGCGCCGCTCTCGGCCTGCTTGCGCTCGCGCTCGCTGGCGTGCTTCGACTGCCGGTGCTGCCGCTGGGCGAGGAGCTCGCGCACCTGCTCGGGTTCGAGGATCCCGGGGAGGCCGATGAACTCCTCCTCCTCGAGGCTGCCGACGTCGGCCATCTGCCCGAACTCGGCGCCGTCGAAGAGGACCTTGTCGAAGGTGGCCTCGGACCCCATCGCCTCGAAGGAGAACTCGCTGAGGAGCGAGTCGGACCCCTTCTCGCTGCGGTTGGCCTCGCCCATCATGGCGTCCTCGGGGTTGTAGAGGTCGCCCTCCTTCGAGGAGTCGCGGTCGAGGGCGTGGTCGCGCTGGCGCTCGAGCTCGTTGGCGAGCACGAGGAGGTTGGGGACGCTGGGCAGGAAGATCGACGCCGTCTCGCCCCGGCGTCGGGCGCGCACGAAGCGGCCGATGGCCTGCGCGAAGAACAGCGGGGTGGACGCGCTGGTGGCGTACACGCCGACGGCGAGCCGCGGCACGTCGACGCCCTCGGACACCATGCGCACCGCGACCATCCACCGGGAGGTGCCCGCGGAGAACCGGTCGATGTTGGCGCTCGCCTCGACGTCGTCGGAGAGGACGAGGGTCACGGGCTGTCCGCTGATCCGCTGCAGGATCGCGGCATAGGCGCGCGCGGTGGTGTGGTCGGTCGCGATGACGAGGCCGCCCGCGTCGGGGATCGACTGCCGCACCTCGGTGAGGCGGCGGTCGGCGGCCGCGAGCACCTGCGGGATCCACTCGCCGTCCGGTGCGAGGGCCGTGCGCCACGCCTGGGAGGTGATGTCCTTGGTGTTGCCCTCGGCGAGCTGCGCCTCCATCTCGTCGCCCATCTTGTTCCGCCAGCGCATGCTGCCCGCGTACGCGAGGAAGATGACGGGCCGGACGACGCCGTCGGCGAGCGCACGCCCGTAGCCGTAGTCGTAGTCGGTCTGCGAGAGGCGGACGCCGCGGTGGTCGCGCAGGTAGCTGACGAACGGGATGGGCGCCGTGTCGGAGCGGAAGGGCGTCCCCGTGAGCGAGAGGCGGCGGGTCGCGCGCTCGAAGGCCTCGCGGATCGCGTCGCCCCAGCTGAGCGCGTCGCCGCCGTGGTGGACCTCGTCGAGGATCACGAGCGTGCGGCTCGACTCGGTCATGGTCTTGTGCAGGTACGGGTTGGCGGCGACCTGCGCGTACGTGACGGCGGCCCCGTGGTAGTGCCGGCCGAGGGCGCCGGAGGAGTTGCTGTACATCGGGTCGAGGCGGACGCCTGCGCGGGCGGCGGCGTCGGCCCACTGCTTCTTGAGGTGCTCGGTGGGGGCGACGACGGTGATCCGGTCGATCGTCTTGCGGTGCAGCAGCTCGGAGGCGAGGCGGAGCGCGAACGTGGTCTTGCCGGCGCCCGGCGTCGCGTTGGCGAGGAAGTCGCGCGGCTCGTTCTCGAAGTAGGCGGTGAGGGCCTCCTCCTGCCACGCGCGCAGCTTGCTGACGGTGCCCCAGGCGGCCCGCTCCGGGAAGGCCGGCGAGAGGTGCTCGGCCGCGGCGGATCCGACGTGCGGAGGAGGGGACGGCAGGGTGCTCACTCGACCTCACGATACCCGCCCGCGGCGATCGACCCGACGGTCCGCGCCCCCGTCGGGGCGGACGGCGGCAGCGGATCCGCACGGCCGTCGGCGACGCGTCCCGACGCTCCCCGTCCGGCGGATCCGGCGCCCGGCCGACAGCCGGGCGCGTCGCCTCCGACGGCCGTCGGCGCGCGTCGAGCGGGTGCCCGGCGCGCGGTCAGGAGGGTCGGGTGCCGGGCCCGAGGAGCGCCGTCGCGAGCGTCTCGGCGGCCTGCCGGTCGCTCGGCGGGTGGAAGCCGCCGGCGAGGACGTCGCGGTGCAGGCGGCCCAGCTCGTCGCCCGTGCGGAACGACGACCCGCCCACGACGCCGACGGCCGCGCGCACGACGTCCGCGGCGGTGCGCGTGGCGCGGGCCTTGGCGCCCACGAGGAGCGACGGCCACCGGTCGCCGTGGTCGACGCCGCGGTCCACGTCCTCGGCGAGCGCCCGCAGCTGCGGGGCCAGGGCGTCCTGCTGGAGGGCCGCCTCGGCGACGAGCGCGCGCACGGCGGGGTCGACGGCGAGCGACGCCCCGCCCGCGGCGTGGGAGGTCCTGCTCCGTGCGGACGCGACCGCGAGGTCGAGCGCGCGCCGGCCGAGCCCCGCGTACACGGACGCGATCAGCAGCTCGAAGGCCTGGAGGACCGCGAGCGCGAAGGGGTCGTCGCGGCGTCCCGGCTCGCGGCGGCGGACGACGTCGGCGGCGGGCGCGTGCACGTCGCGCAGCTCGACGCTGTCGCTGCGCGTCGCGCGCATGCCGAGGGTGTCCCAGTCCTGGACGATCTCGAGGCCGGGCGCGTCGCGGCGCACGAACGCGTGCACGAGGAGCGGCCGCTCGGGATCGAGGTCGTCCCGGCCGAAGAGCCCGAGCCGGGTCCACGCGGGAGACATGCTCGCGGACGCCTTCGTGCCCGTGAAGTTGTAGCCGCCCGTGCCGTCGGGCACGGCGCGCGTGCGGGCGTCGCCGAGGCCGGCGTCGTTGCCGGGCTCACTGATGGCGAAGGCGAGCACCTCGCCGCGGGCGGCGTCCTCGAGCACGCCGCGGAGGGAGTCGTCGCCGCGGTCGGCGAGGATCCGCGCGACGGCCGTCCAGACGAGGTGCATGCCGACACCGAGGGCCGTCGCGGGAGCGGCCTCCGCGAGGAGCGACTGGCAGCGCACGGCGTCCGCGAGCGAGGCGCCGGATCCGCCGAGGTCGCGCGGCACGAGGAGGCGCAGGTACCCCGCCTCCCGCAGCTCCGCCAGGTCCTCCGTGAAGAAGGCGGCGCGCTCGTCGTAGCCGGCGGCCCGGGAGCGGATCCGCTCGAGCAGGGCGTCGTCGAGGAGCGCGTGCGGATCGAGCGGGTCGGCCGGCGTCATGCGCCCATCCTCCCCCGCGCGGACGGGAGCCCGGGGGCCCGGATCCCGCCGCTCAGCCGGCCGACAGGACCAGCGCGTTGCCCCACGGGTCCTCGAACGCGAGCGCGCGCCCGTCGTCCCGCGTGGCCACGCCCGCGTGGCGGAGCCGCGCGTCGACGGCCTCGACCTCGTCGCGCGTGGGCACCTCGATGCGGACGGTGCCGAGCCCGAGCGTCGCCGGACGCCGACCCGCGCCCCGGCTGTTCCAGGTGTTCATGGCCATGTGGTGGTGGTACCCGCCGGCCGAGACGAAGATCGCGGAGCCGTGCGCCCCGGCGACCAGCTCGAAGCCGAGCGCGTCGACGTAGAACGCGTGCGCCGTCCCGGTGTCGCCGACCTGCAGGTGCACGTGCCCGATGCCGGCCGCGTCGTCGGCGGCCGACGCGACGGGCGCGAGCTCCTGCTGCAGGTAGGCGTTCGGGTCGAGGTGCAGCGTGCCCATGACGAGGTGCCCGTCCTCCCACGTCCACTCGTCCCGCGGGCGGTCGGTGTAGAGCTCGACGCCATTGCCCTCGGGGTCGGTGAAGTAGAAGGCCCGGCTCACCAGGTGGTCGGCGCTGCCCGCGTACGTGCCCGGTGCTCGGCGGGCCACGGAGGCGACCGAGCGCGCCAGGGCCGCGGGGGTGTCGAAGAGCACGGCCGTGTGGAAGAGGCCGGCGTCCCCGGGGCTCGGCAGGTCGAGGCCGTGCCCGGTCTCCAGGATCACGGCGGGGGCGCTCCCCCGGCCGAGCATCACGGACCCCCGGCCCTCGGCGACGAGGTCGAGGCCGACGGCGTCGCGGTAGTAGGCGGTCATGGCGTCGAGGTCGCGGACCAGGAGGGTCACGGGCCCCATGGTCGTGTCGGCGGAGAGCAGGTCGGGCATGGGTCCTCGGGTTCGCTCGGTGTGGAACAGTTGCTTGAGGGCTCAACCAACTCGTCGCCGCGGTCATTCCCGCGCCGCGGACGCGACCCCCGGCGGGAGGCCGTTCCTATGATGGGAGGCGCCCCACCCGGAAGGAACCGCATGACCGAGCCCCACCCCTGGCGCCGCTACGTCGCCCTCGGCGACTCCTTCACGGAGGGCATCGGCGATCCCGAGCCGGGCAGCCCGGGCGGGCACCGGGGCTGGGCGGACCGCGTGGCCGAGGTGCTCGCGGATCAGGTCGAGGGCTTCTCCTACGCGAACCTCGCCATCCGCGGACGGCTCCTCGCGCAGATCGCCGACGAGCAGGTCGAGCCGGCCCTGGCCCTGCACCCCGACCTCGTGTCCCTCTCCGCGGGCGGCAACGACATCCTCCGGCCGGGAGCGGATCCGGACCGGCTCGCGGACCGCCTCGACGGCATGGTCGCCCGCCTCTCCTCCGAGGGCGCGACCGTGGTGCTCTTCACGGGCACCGACGTCAAGTTCTCGCCCGTGTTCGGGCGCCTCCGCGGCAAGGTCGCGATCTACAACGAGGACATCCGCGCCATCGCGGCCCGGCACGACTGCATCGTGGCCGACCAGTGGTCGCTCACCGAGATCCAGGACCCCCGCATGTGGGACGTCGACCGGCTGCACCTCGCGCCGCTCGGCCACCACACCGTCGCGCGCATGGTGCTCGCCGCGCTCGCCGTGGAGAACGACCTCGAGCCCCGCAAGCCCGAGCCGCTCCCGGCGCGCACGTGGCGGCAGGCGCGCGCGGGCGACATCGACTGGGCGCGCTCGTACTTCGTGCCGTGGGTGCTGCGGCGGCTCCGTCACCAGTCCTCCGGCGACGGGCGCACGGCGAAGCGGCCGGACGCGTCGCCGTGGACGCGCGTCGACGCGGACGGCTGACCGCGGCAGCCGCGGGCGCGGCAGGGCCGATCGGGCCGACCGGGCCGCGGGCGCCCGGCGTCAGCCGAGCATCTCCCCCGGGTTGCCCAGCCGCCACCAGCCGTCGGGTCCGGCGATCGCGCGGTCCAGCGCCAGCGGCACCTGCACGCTCTGCGCGCCGGCGGTGACGGTCGCGGTGCCCACCGGGTCCCCCGCGTCGCCCTCGCTCGCGCCGCGCGCGGCCACGGTCGTGGTCACAGGCGTGTCGCCCCACACCAGCAGCGTCTCGTCCTCGGTGGCGACGGCCTGCGCCGTGGCGCCCCAGGGGGTCGCGTAGTCGGCGAACGGCTCCCCGGCGGTGGCGACCTGGACCACGTGCATGTTCGCGGTCACGGTGGGCAGGAGCGCGAGCACCTGCCGGGCGAGCTCCGCGTGGTCGCGGGCACCGAGCGTGACCCCGACGATCGTCACGTCGCGGTCGCCCACCTGCGTGTCCACCGCCCAGAGCAGGCACTTGCCCGCCTGCTCGAGCGTGCCGGTCTTGATCCCGCGGAAGCCCGGCACCGACGCGAGCATGTTGCGGTTCTGGATGGTGCCCACGCCCGGGAGGTCCGCGCTCCTCTGGTTGACGATCCCGGAGAGCACGGGGTCGGCGAGCGCCATCTCGCCGATGCGCACGAGGTCGGGGGTCGTGCTCACCGTCTCGGGTGACAGGCCCATGGCGTCGGCGACGTGCGTGCCGGTCAGCCCGTGCTCGGCGAGCCACGCGTTCGCCGCGGCGACGAACGCGTCGTTGGACCCGTACGCCCAGACGCCCAGCGACGCCGCGTAGTTGTTCGCGCTCGCGAGCAGCGCGCCCTCGAGGAGGTGTCGCTGCGCGAGGCTCGTGCCCGGCACGGCCGGCTCGACGGTACCGTCCTGCTTGAGGATCTCGGCGCGCAGGGCCTCGTCCTCGGCCGTGAAGGTCACCTGCGGACCGTCCTCGCCGGGGGCGAGCGGCTTCGCCTGCAGCACCACCAGCGCGGTCACGATCTTGGTGATGCTCGCCATGGGGTGCGACACGGGCGCCGGGTCGTCGGTCGCGAGGACCCCGTCGAAGCCGACGGCGCCGACCGCGGAGACGCCCGCGCCCGGCCAGGCCTCGGGCGTGAGGACGTTGACGATCGGATCGGGTGCCTCGACCTGCGCGACCGCGGCCGGCGGATCCGCCGTCAGGCTGACCGGGACGTAGACGCCGCCGGAGACGAGGAGCGCGGCCGCGACCCCGGTGAGGACGAGGAGGCGGGCGCGGCTCACGCGGGCACCCGCAGCGCGTACAGCGCCACGGCGCTCGCCGCGGCGACGTTGAGGGAGTCCACGCCGTGCAGCATCGGGATGACGACCGTCGAGTCCGCGTGGCGGAGCGCGGCGCGGCTGAGGCCGTCGCCCTCGGTGCCGAGCACGAGCGCGATGCGCTCGGGTGGATCCGCCGCGAAGGCGTCGAGCGTCACGGCGTCGTCCTCCAGCGCGAGCGCGGCGAGGTGGAAGCCGGCCTCGTGCAGGAGCGTGACGGCCTCGGGCCACTCGGGCAGCCGGGTCCACGGCACCTGCAGCACCGTGCCCATGCTGACCCTGACGCTCCGGCGGTAGAGCGGGTCGGCGCAGCGCGGGGTGATGAGCACGGCATCGGCCCCGATGCCGGCGACGGCGCGGAAGATGGCGCCCACGTTGGTGTGGTCGACGACGTCCTCGAGCACCACCACCCGTCGGGCGTCGCGCAGCACGTCGGCGACCGCGGGGAGCGCCGGTCGGTGCATGGCGGCGAGCGCTCCCCGATGCAGGTTGTACCCGGTGAGCCGCTCCAGCACCGCGGCCTCCCCCACGAAGACGGGCACGTCGGGGAAGTCCGCGAGGAGCGGCGTGACGTCGTCGAGCCACTGCTCCTGCAGCAGCACGGAGCGGGGCACGTGGCCCGCGGCGAGCGCGCGTCCCATGACCTTGGTCGACTCGGCGATGTAGAGGCCTCCCGCCGGCTCGCTCACGCGGCGGAGCGCCACGTCGGTGAGCCGGGAGTAGTCCTCGAGCCCCGGGGCGTCGAGGTCCTCGATGCGGTGGATGTGCACGCCGATCCTCTCCGTCCGCCGGGCGGGGCGGTGCTGCTCGCGCGGAGCCATCGCGGGGGTGCGCTGTCTAGACTCGGCAGGACAATGATGCCCTGCCCCGTCGTCGCCCGCCGACAGGATGGGGTGTCCGTGCGCCACCGGGAGGCCCCATGAGCACCGCTCTCCGCGACGATCCCCGGCCCCCCGCGGGATCCACCGTGGCCGAGGCCGTCGAGCTGATGCGCGGCCGCCGCACGGCGGTCCTCACGGGCGCGGGCCTCAGCACCGACTCGGGCATCCCGGACTACCGCGGCGAGGGCGCCCCCAAGCGGAATCCGATGACGTTCCAGCAGTTCCGCAGCGAGGGCGACGACTTCCGCCGCCGCTACTGGGCGGGCGGGCACCTCGGCTGGAAGGCGTTCAGCTCCGCGCGCCCCAACGACGGGCACGCCGCGCTCGCCGACCTCGAGGGCGCCGGCGTCGTGTCGGGCCTCGTCACGCAGAACGTCGACGGCCTGCACGAGCGCGCCGGGTCGCGCCGCGTGGTGGACCTGCACGGGTCGCTCGACCGGGTCCTCTGCCTGGACTGCGGCCAGGCGTACGCGCGGTCGGCGATCGCCGACCGCATCAGCGCGGAGAACCCGTGGCTCGACCAGCCCGACGCGGTGGAGCTGAACCCCGACGGCGACGCCCAGGTGCACGACGTCGACCGCTTCCGGATCCCGGTGTGCAGCGTCTGCGGCGGCATGCTGAAGCCCGACGTGGTGTTCTTCGGCGAGCTGGTGCCCACCGAGCGCTTCCAGGAGGCGAGCGCCATCGTCTCCGACGCGGACGTGCTCCTCATCGCCGGCTCCTCGCTCGCCGTGAACTCCGGCATCCGACTGCTCGAGATCGCCCGGAGGAGCCGCATGCCGATCGTGATCCTCAACCGCGGCATCACCAAGGGCGACACGCGTGCCACCGTGCGCCTCGAGGGCGGCACCAGCGAGACCCTCCGCGCCATCGCGACGGAGCTCGCGTCGTGACGCGCATCGTGCTCGTCCGCCACGGCCGCACCGCGTGGAACGTGGAGCGGCGCGTGCAGGGATCGAGCGACATCCCGCTCGACGACACCGGCCGCGCCCAGGCCGCCACCGCGGGGGCGCTGCTCGCCGAGGCGGCGCACGGCGGCGCCGGCTGGGATGCCGTGCACGCCAGCCCGCTCGGGCGCGCGTTCGAGACCGCGTCGATCATCGTCGAGCACCTCGCGCTCGGCGGCTCCCCCACCGCCGGTCCCCTGCCGGAGCCGGCGCTGGCCGAGCGCCGCTACGGCCTCGCGGAGGGGCTCACCCACTCCGAGATCGAGGCGCGCTTCCCGGACGGCGACGTCCCCGGCCGCGAGACCGTGGAGTCCGTCACCGAGCGGGCCGGCGGAGCGTTGCTGCGCCTCGCGGAGGAGCACCCGGGCGGATCGCTCATCGTGGTGTCGCACGGCGGCGTGATCGCGGCGCTCGCCCGGAGCCTCGACCCCTCGCTCCTCGGTCGGCCGGGCCCCATGATCGAGAACGGCTCGGCGCACACCTTCGGCGTGATCGACGGGACGCTGTCGCTGCTGCGCTTCGGCGGCGTCGCGGAGCTCGCCGCCGTCGCCCCGTCATCGGAGGCCCGGCCCGCCTGAGCCGTCGGATCCCCGCGGGGGATCAGGCCGAGGGAGTCCTCGGCCGGGCGACCTGCACGAGCAGGTCCCCGAGCGCGGAGGCGGAGCGGTCCCAGTCGTAGGCGGCGGCCCGGGCGACGCACGCGGCGGACCGACGGCGCCACTCCGCGGGGTCCTCGAGGGCGCGGACCGCCGCGGCGAAGCCCTCGGGATCGTCCGGGTCGACGTAGACGGCGGCGTCCCCGCAGATCTCGCGGAAGATCGGGATGTCGCTGACGACGACGGGGAGCCCGACGCTCATCGCCTCGATGACGGGGATGCCGAAGCCCTCGTCGCGCGATGCCGTGAGCAGCGCCGTGCCGCGGCGCAGCGTCCGGGCGTACTCCTCGTCGCTCGGACCCTCGCGGAACACGAGGCGCGCGCCGTCGGCGAGCGCCTCCAGGCGCGCGCGCTCGGGTGCGGAGACGTGGCTCATCAGGTGCAGCTCGTGGTCGGGCAGGTCGTCGGCGGCGCGCACGAGGGTGTCGACGTTCTTGTACGGCATGTAGGAGCCCATGTACACGAGGGTGCGCTCGGCGGGGGCGTCACGGGGGCCGTCGGGCGCGCCGTCGGGCGCGGGCTCCAGCTCGGCGGCGTTGGGCACGACGACCACGGGACGGGAGGTGAGCTTGTGGCGGCGGATCAGCCCGCGCGTCGTCTCGCTGACCGTCACGATCGCATCGGCCCGGTCGAGCAGCAGCCGCTGCGGCCACCAGGCGAGGTGGAACGCGCGCCACAGGGCGCGCACCCCGGCCGGCAGGTCGCGCGGTGGACGCCGGTGGCGGTAGTAGATGAGGTCGTGCAGCGTGAGCACGAGCGGGTAGTCGCGTCCGCGGGATCCCATCGTCTGCATGGGGCTGTAGACCACGTCGGGGCGCAGCCGGGCGATGCGCCGGGCGATCCACGGCTCCCGGGCGCCGGTCGGCGCGCTCACCAGCTGCCACGGCAGGTCGGGCAGGAGGGCGAGCTGGCGGTGGTCGCTGATGAGCATGGTCACGTCGAAGCGCTCGCCCAGCCGGGCGACGAGCTCGGCGCCGTAGCGGCTGATCCCGTCGTGGCGGCCGACGCGCGTGTACCGGCAGTCGAACACGAGCCTCATGAGGCGCTCCCCTGGTCGAGGAACGCGCGGATGAAGCCGGCGGCCTCCCGGGGCGTCTCGTAGTGGATGAGGTGCCCGACGCGCGGGATGACCTCGAGGCGGGCGTCCGCGAACAGGGTGCGCAGCCGGTGCTGGGCGGCCACGCGGGTGATGTCGTCGCGCTCGGCCGCGACGAGCAGCACGGGCACGCGCACCCGGGGCGCGTAGGTGCTCACGTCCGAGGACACGGACGCCCGGAAGGCCTCGAGCACGACGCGGCGGTCGCCGAACGCGCTGAAGAAGCGGTCGTGCTGGTCGTTGATCCACCGGCGCAGCCCGCGGTCGCGTGTCTTCGCCATGGCCTCGCTCATCACCCGGACGATGGCGCGGTTGCGCAGCAGGCCGAAGCCCGCGCGCTCGGGGAGGACGGCGGCGGAGCGGTAGTACAGCACGGCGAGGCGCGTGAGGATCCCGCGCGGTCCCTCGAGGGCGGGGGCGGCGATCGGGTTGACGAGGATCGCCCGCGGGTTCGGGAGGCCGCCCGCGAGCGCGGCCGTGACGACGATCGATCCGAACGAATGGCCGAGCACGGTCGCGTCGCGCGTGCCCGTGGCGTCGACGAACGCGCGGAGCCATGCCGCGTACCCGGGGATGTCGTGCGCGGCGCCCGCCAGCGGCGCGGAGTCGCCGAACCCCGGCAGGTCGGGCGAGATGATGCGCACGCCGGGCAGCTGCGCCACCACCGGCTCCAGCCCGTGGTGGTCGCCGCGGAACCCGTGGACCACGACGAGGACCTCGCGCGCGTCGGCGGGACCGTACTCCCACCACGCGGTGGGGCTGCCGAGGACGTCGGCGGTGCGCCGGACGACGGGGATCCGGTCGAGCTGGGCGGCGTAGGGCGAGGGGACGTTCATCGGGGTCGAGTCTACGAGCGGCGGGCGCCCCCGGTCCCGGGCGCGCCGGGGGCCGTGCCGCGAGCCGCGCGCGCCTAGAGTTGCCCCCGAGCCTTCCCGCCCCGCCGTCGACGACCCGTCGCGCCCCTGAGGAGAACCGTGAGCTTCACCGCCCCCATCACCCTGCCCGGCCTCACCCTCGACAAGCAGTGGTACAAGCGCTCGGTCTTCTACGAGGTGATGATCCGGTCGTTCGTCGACTCGAACGGCGACGGCACGGGCGACATCCAGGGCCTCATCTCCAAGCTCGACTACCTGCAGTGGCTCGGCATCGACGGCCTCTGGATCCCGCCGTTCTTCCAGTCCCCGCTCCGCGACGGCGGCTACGACATCAGCGACTACATGTCGGTGCTGCCCGAGTTCGGCACGCTCGACGACTTCAAGGAGCTCGTCACCAAGTCGCACGAGCGCAACATGCGCATCGTCATCGACCTCGTGATGAACCACACGTCCGACCAGCACGAGTGGTTCCAGCAGTCCCGGTCCGACCCCGACGGCCCCTACGGCGACTTCTACGTCTGGAGCGACACCGACGAGAAGTACGAGGACATCCGCGTCATCTTCGTCGACACCGAGGAGTCCAACTGGACCTTCGACCCGGTGCGCCGCCAGTTCTTCTTCCACCGCTTCTTCTCGCACCAGCCCGACCTCAACTTCGACAACCCCAAGGTGCACGAGGCCATCTACGGCGTCATCCGCCACTGGCTCGACATGGGCGTCGACGGCCTGCGCCTCGACGCCATCCCGTACCTCTACGAGACCGAGGAGGGCAACGGCGAGGGCGAGCCGGCCACGCACGAGTTCCTCAAGCGCCTGCGCGCGATGGTCGACGAGGAGTACCCGGGCCGCATCCTCATCGCCGAGGCCAACCAGTGGCCCCGCGAGGTGTCCGCGTTCCTCGGCACCGAGGAGGAGCCCGAGTGCCACATGGCGTTCGACTTCCCGATCATGCCGCGCATCTTCTACTCGCTCCGCTCGCAGACCGCCGACGAGCTGAAGCGGATCATGAGCGAGACGTTCGAGATCCCGGAGGCCGCCGCGTGGGGCGTGTTCCTCCGCAACCACGACGAGCTCACGCTCGAGATGGTGAGCGAGGAGTACCGGCAGGCGATGTACGGCTGGTACGCCTACGACCCGCGCATGCGCGTCAACATCGGCATCCGCCGCCGCCTCGCGCCGCTGCTCGACAACTCGCGCGCCGAGCTCGAGCTCGTGCACGCGCTCCTGTTCTCGCTGCCCGGCAGCCCGTTCCTCTACTACGGCGACGAGATCGGCATGGGCGACAACATCTGGCTGCCGGACCGCGACGCGTCCCGCACGCCCATGCAGTGGACGCCCGACCGCAACGCCGGCTTCTCCACGGCCGACCCGGGCAAGCTCTACCTCCCGGTCGTGCAGTCCCTCGTGTACAACTACGCCCAGATCAACGTCGAGTCGCAGCTCGCGCAGTCGCGGTCGCTCCTGCACTGGGTGCGGAACGTCATCCACGTGCGGAAGGCCCACCCGGTCTTCGGCCAGGGCACCATCCGCGTGCTGCCGACCGACCACGAGAGCGTCCTCGCGTTCGTGCGCTCGTACGAGGGCAGCGGCACCCACTTCGGCGACCGCGCCGAGGACGTGCTCTGCGTGTTCTCCTTCGCGCACAACCCGGTGTCGGTCACGATCGACGCGTCCGACTTCGCGGGCTCGCAGCTCTACGACCTCTTCGGCGGCGGCGTCTTCCCGACGGTCGGCGACGACGGCCGGCTGACCCTCACGCTCGCGACGCAGAGCTTCTACTGGCTCCACATGGGTGCGCCCGCCATCGGCGGTCGCCCGTAGCATCTACAGGATGAGCTCCCGCTGGCACCACTCCCTCGCCTCCTTCGACCTCGAGACGACGGGGGTGGACGTCGAGACCGCGCGCATCGTCACGGCGTGCATCGTCGTGCTCGACGCCGACGGGAAGGTCACCGAACGGCACGACTGGCTGGCGGATCCCGGCGTCGAGATCCCTGCGGCCGCCGCCGCCATCCACGGCGTCACCACGGAGCGCGCCCGCGCCGAGGGACGCGATGCGGCCGCGGTCGTGCTCGAGATCGTCACGACCATCCGCGAGGTGTTCGCGCGCGGGCTCGCCCTCGTGGTCTACAACGCGCCCTACGACCTCACGCTCCTCAACCGGGAGGCCGTGCGCCACGGCGTCGAGCCGCTCCGCGACACCGGTCCCGTCATCGACCCCCTCGTCATCGACAAGGCGGTGGACACCTACCGCCGCGGCAAGCGCACGCTCTCCGTCGCCGCCGAGCACTACGGCGTGCGGCTCGACGACGCGCACGACGCGGGCGCGGACGCCATCGCCGCCGGGCGGGTCGCGCAGGCCATCGCCGGCCGGTACGCGGACCAGCTCGACATCCCCGTGCTCGATCTGCACGACCGCCAGGTCGACTGGTCCCGCGTGCAGGCGGAGAGCTTCCAGGACTACATGCGCCGCACGCGCGACCCCGCGTTCACGACGTCGGGCGCCTGGCCCGAGCGCCACGCCGACAGCTGATCCGGCCCGCTCCCCCGGCGCCGCGCTCCTCGGGCCGCCGCGGTGCGGGGACGACGAAGGGCGCCCGGCCGGAGCCGGGCGCCCTTCGTGGTGCAGCAGGAGGCTGCTACTTCTTGGTGCCGAAGTTCGCGTAGCGCGAGTTGAACTTCTCGACGCGGCCGGCGGAGTCCATGATGCGCTGCTTGCCCGTGTAGAACGGGTGCGACTCGCTCGAGATCTCGACGTCGATGACGGCGTACTCCTTGCCGTCCTCCCAGACGATGGTCTTCGAGCTGCTCACGGTGGAGCGGGTGAGGAAGGTCGCGCCGGAGGCGAGGTCGCGGAAGACGACGGGGGCGTACTTGGGGTGGATGTCGGTCTTCATCGGGGTGTCCTTCGTCGTTTCTGGTGTCTGCGTGGGAAGCGTGGGTGTCCGGGATGATCACCGGACCAGTGGACGAGCCTACCAGACGGGTGCCCGGATCGGGTCGGCGCGCCGAGGAGCGGCGCGGACGGATCAGCGGCGGACGGCGCGGGCCGTGAAGCGGCCGTCGTCCTGCGTGACCTCGAGCTCGAGGCCGAAGGCGCGGCCCAGGTTGTCGGCGGTGATGACGTCCGCGAGCGGCCCCGCCGCCACCACGGCGCCCTGGCGCAGGAGCAGCCCGTGCGTGAATCCGCGGGGGATCTCCTCGACGTGGTGGGTGACCATGACGATGCCGGGCGCCTCGGGCGCGGACGCGTAGCCGCCGAGCAGCTGCAGCAGCTCCTCGCGGGCACCGAGGTCGAGGCTCGCGGCGGGCTCGTCGAGGAGCAGGAGCTCGGGGTCCGTCATGATCGAGCGGGCGATCTGCACGCGCTTCTGCTCGCCGTCGCTGAGGGTGCCGAACTTCCGCTGCTCGAGGTGGTCGAGGCGCCACTCGGCGAGCACGCGCTGGGCGCGGCGCACGTCGATGTCCTCGTAGTCCTCGTTCCAGCGGCCGGTGACCGAGTACGCCGCCGTGAGCACCACGTCGAGCACGGTCTCGTCGGCGGGGATGCGGCGGGCCATGGCGGTGGACGCGAAGCCGATGCGCGAGCGCAGCTCGAAGACGTCGACCCTGCCGAGCTCGTGGTCGAGCACCGTGGCGGTGCCGGAGGACGGGTGCGCCATCGCCGAGGCGATCTGGAGGAGGCTCGTCTTGCCCGCGCCGTTGGGGCCGAGCACGACCCAGCGCTCGTCGCCGTCGACCGTCCAGTCCACGTGGTCGAGGATGGTCGTCCCGTTCCGGACGAAGGACACTCCGGACAGGGAGAGGACGTGGCTCATGCCCGTCAGTCTATCCGCCCAGGCCCCGGGCGCGGCCCGCCGCCACCCGGGCCGCGAGGCCGGTCAGCGGAGGATCGACGCGTAGATCGCCTCGGTCTGCCGGGCGATGCGGTCCCAGCCGAACTCCCGCTCGGCACGCACCCGGCCGGCCTCGCCCATGCGGCGCGCGGCCGCGGGATCCGCCACGACCTCGGTGAGCGCGGCGGCGAGGTCGCGGACGAACCGCTCCGGGTCGGTGGGCGTGCCCGTGCCGTCCGTCGCCTGGTCGATGGGGACGAGGCGGCCGGTGACGCCGTCGTCGACGACCTCGGGGATCCCGCCCGTGGCGGTGCCCACGACGGGCGCGCCGCACGCCATGGCCTCGAGGTTCACGATGCCGAGCGGCTCGTAGACCGACGGGCACACGAAGACCGTGCCGGCGGTGAGCACCGCGGAGAGCTCGCGACGCGGCAGGAGACGGTCGATCCAGACGACGCCGGAGCGCTCCTCCTGGAGGCCGCGCACGAGGGCCGTCACCTCCTCCATGATCTGCGGGGTGTCGGGCGCGCCCGCGCACAGCACCATCTGCACGTCGGCGGGCAGGAGCGCGGCCGCGCGCAGCAGGTACGGCAGGCCCTTCTGGCGCGTGATGCGGCCGACGAAGACGACCGAGGGGCGCGACGGATCGATGCCGAGGGAGCGCACGAGGTCCTCGTCGTGCACGGGCGCCCACGCCTCGAGGTCGATGCCGTTGTAGACGGTGTGCACGCGCGCCTCGTCGAGCGCGGGATACGAGCGGAGGATGTCGCGCTTCATGCCGTCGCTCACCGCGATGACCGCGTCGGCCGCCTCGTACGCCGTGCGCTCGATCCAGCTGGAGACGCGGTAGCCGCCGCCCAGCTGCTCGGCCTTCCAGGGTCGGAGCGGCTCGAGGCTGTGCGCGGTGACCACGTGCGGGATGCCGTGCAGCAGCGACGCGACGTGGCCCGCGTGGTTGGCGTACCAGGTGTGGGAGTGCACGACGTCGGCGCCGGCGACGTCGCGCGCGATGGCGAGGTCGACGGCCATCGTCTGCAGCGTGGCGTTGGCGCCGGCGAGCTCCGAGGGGACGGGGTAGGAGAAGACGCCGGGCTCGTCACGCGGCGCCCCGAAGGCGCGGACCACGACCTCCGTCTGCTGCCGCATGGCCTTCACGAGCTCCGTGACATGCACGCCCGCACCCCCGTAGACCTCGGGCGGGTACTCCTTCGTGATGACGTCTGCTCGCATTCGTCGAACGCTAGTACATGCCCTGACGTGCATCTACGCTGGTGCAATGGCATCGAAGAAGATCTTTGGAATCGTGCTCGCCGGCGGCGAGGGCAAGAGGCTCATGCCGCTCACCGCGGACCGCGCCAAGCCCGCCGTCCCGTTCGGCGGCCAGTACCGGCTCATCGACTTCGCGCTCTCCAACCTCATCAACTCGGGGCTGACGCAGATCGTCGTGCTGACGCAGTACAAGTCGCACTCGCTCGACCGCCACGTGTCGCAGACCTGGCGCCTCAACCAGATGCTCAACTCCTACATCGCGTCCGTGCCCGCGCAGCAGCGCCTCGGCAAGCGGTGGTTCAGCGGGTCGGCCGACGCCATCCTGCAGAGCCTCAACCTCATCAACGACGAGAAGCCCGACATCGTCGTGGTGGTGGGCGCCGACCACGTGTACCGCATGGACTTCAGCCAGATGATCGACGCGCACATCGCGTCCGGCCACGGCGCGACGGTCGCGGCCATCCGCCAGCCCATCGAGCTGGCCGACCAGTTCGGCGTGATCGACGTGGACCCCGCGAACCCCTACGCCATCCGCGCGTTCCTCGAGAAGCCGAAGGACCCGCAGGGCCTCGACGACTCCCCCGGCGAGGTGCTCGCGTCCATGGGCAACTACGTCTTCGACACCGACCAGCTCATCGACGCCGTGCGCCGCGACGGCGAGAACGCCGAGTCCGCGCACGACATGGGCGGCGACATCGTGCCGTGGTTCGTGGAGCAGGGGAACGCCGGTGTCTACGACCTCAACCGCAACGAGGTCCCCGGTGCCAACGACCGCGACCGCTACTACTGGCGCGACGTCGGCACCATCGAGTCGTTCTTCGACGCGCACCAGGACCTCATCTCGGCGCTGCCGGTGTTCAACCTCTACAACAAGGACTGGCCGATCTTCAGCCAGCAGCTCAACAGCCCGCCCGCGAAGTTCGTCCGCGACGCGCAGGGCAACACGGGAACGATGATCGACTCGATCACCTCGCTCGGCGGCGTCATCAGCGGCGCCCACGTCGAGCGCAGCGTGCTCGGCCCGTGGGTCATCGCGGAGTCGGGCGCGCGGATCGTCGACTCCATCGTCTTCGACAAGGTGCACATCGGGGCGGGCGCGGTCGTCAGCCGCGCCATCCTCGACAAGGACGTCGAGGTGGAGCCCGGCGCCACCGTCGGCGTCGACCACGACCGCGACCGCGCGCGCGGCTTCACGGTCACCGACGGCGGGATCACCGTCGTGGGCAAGGGCGTGCGCGTCACCCCGTGAGCGCCGTCCTCCCCCTGACGCGTCCCGCGGTGCCGGCGCCGGACACGCGAGTCGCGGGTCCGCGCATGCTCGTCGTGCTCGACGTCGACTCCACCCTGATCGAGGACGAGGCGATCGAGCTGCTGGCCGCGGAGGCGGGCTCGCTCCACGAGGTCGCCGCCGTCACCGAGCGGGCCATGCGCGGCGAGCTCGACTTCGCCGAGAGCCTGCGCTCCCGCGTGCTCACGCTGGTCGGCCTGCCGGATTCCGTGCACGCGGTCGTCGGCCGCCGCATCCGCGTCACCCCGGGCGCCGAGCGGCTCGTCGCGGGCCTGCACGACGCCGGCCACGTGGTCGCCGTCGTCTCCGGCGGGTTCCACGAGCTGCTGGATCCGCTCGCCGAGCGCCTCGGGCTCGACCGGTGGCGCGCGAACCGGCTGGAGACCGTCGACGGGTGCCTCACGGGACGGGTCGCCGGCCCCGTCGTCGACGCCGCGGCGAAGCGCGCGGCCGTCGAGGAGTGGAGCGCGGAGCTGGGCATCCCGCTGTCGCGCGTCGTCGCCGTGGGCGACGGTGCCAACGACCTCGAGATGATGTCGGTCGCCGGCCTCTCCGTCGCCTTCGACGCGAAGCCCGCCGTCCGGGAGCGCGCCGACGTCTGCATCGACCGCCGCGACCTCGCGCAGGTGCTCGCGCTCCTCGGCCTCCCCCGCTGACGCGGCGTCGCCGCCGCCTCAGCCGCCGACGACCGCCCGGGCGATGGCGACGAGCTGCGCGATGTTCGCGGGCATCCGCTCGCGCTCGGACGGCAGGCTCGCGAGGTGCGTGACGTTGTCGAGGTACGCCAGGAAGATGAACGCGCCGAAGCGCTCGTCGGGGACGCCCGTGCTTCCGCCCGCCGCGGTGTAGGCGCGGTGGAACTGCGCGCGCTGCCGGGGCGCGAGGTACATGATCGCGGCGGCGACGTCGAGTCCCGCCGGGCCGAGGCCGCAGCGGTCGAAGTCGATGACGGAGGCGCTGTCGGGCCCCTGGATGAGGTTGCCCGGGTGGTAGTCGCCGTGCACCATGATCGGGGGCCCTGCCTCCGCGAGCGTGGCCCGCAGCTCCTCGACGGCGCCCGCGAGCGCGGCGGCGGTGGACCCGTCGGCCATGATGCCGGGGTAGCCGTCCGCCAGCCTCTCCAGCCGCAGGGCGGCGTAGTCGGCGTCGTACCGGCGACGGCGCGAGGCCAGGGCGACCGCGGCCGGGTCCGCGCCCGCGGCGTGCAGCGCCGCGAGCGCCTCCGCGAACGGCCCGGCGTCGGCCGTGGCCGGGAGGCTGCTCAGCATCTCGCCGTCGTGCCAGGTGAGGAGGCTCGCGAGCCGCAGCTCGACCCGCTCCCCCGACGCGCCCGTCACCGCCCGACGGAGGCCGACCTCGTCGTCGTCCGGCACGGCGGCCTCGACGGTCGCGGTCCAGTTCGCGTCGCGCGTGCGCTGCGGCACGGGCACCGAGGCCCCGCCGCGCGCGGCCAGCATGGCCAGCCAGTCGAGCTCGAGGTCGATCTCGTGGGGCTTCCGCCGCGCGACGTGCAGGCGGAGCAGATAGCGCGATCCCCCCTCGACGTCCACGCGGTACGCGTGGTTGTGCGTGGCTCCGAGCTCGGTGAGCTCGGCGGGACCGATGTCCCACGCGGCCAGGAGGTCGGACACGGCCCTCTCCCCGACGAGCGGCGTCAGTGGCCCATGCCGAGGCCGCCGTCGACGGGGATGACGGCGCCCGAGATGTACGCGGCCTCGTCGGAGGAGATCCACGCGACGACGCCGGCGACCTCGGCGGCGGTGCCGTAGCGGCCGGCCGGGATGGACTTCCGGTACTCGGCCGCGGTCGCCTCGGGCAGCTCGGCGGTCATGTCGGTCTCGATGAAGCCCGGGGCCACGACGTTGGCCGTGATGCCGCGACCGCCGAGCTCGCGCGTGACCGAGCGGGCGAGGCCGACGAGCCCGCTCTTGGACGCCGCGTAGTTGACCTGGCCGCCGGAGCCGTAGAGGCCGACGACGCTCGAGATGAGGACGATGCGGCCGAAGCGGGCCTTGAGCATGCCCTTGGACGCGCGCTTGACCACGCGGAAGGCGCCGCCCAGGTTGGTGTCGACCACCTCGGTGAAGTCGGCGTCGCTCATGCGCATCATCAGGGTGTCGCGGGTGATGCCGGCGTTGGCGACCACGACCTCGACCGGGCCGTACGCGGCCTCGACCTCGGTGAACGCCGCGTCGACGGACGCGGCGTCGGTGACGTCGGCGCGGACCGTGAGGCTGCCCGCGGGACCCTCGCCCGAGCGGGCGGTGACGGCGACGCGGTGGCCCTGGCGGAGCATCTCCTCCGCGATCGCGTACCCGATCCCCCTGTTGCCTCCGGTGACGAGGACGGTGCGTGCGGCGCTCATGGGGGACCTTCCCTTACGGCTCGGCGGGGGCATGCGGACTCGGGAGATCCTATCGGTGGTGCGGCGTACCCTTGTCCCGATGGGGCGCGCGACGTGCCCTCGAAGGACGCCAACCACGCATGCCAGCCCCGCAGCAATCGGTCACCAGCCTCCCCCGGTCCCCGCAGGAGGACCGTCACGCGCGCATGGTGAAGTACACCATCGCCATGAGCATCAGGATGGTCTGCATCCTGTCCTGCCTGTTCCTCCAGGGCTGGTGGCTGGCCGTCGCGGCCGTCGGCGCCGTCGTGCTCCCCTACTTCGCGGTCATCCTCGCGAACGTGGGCGGCAACCAGGGCACGGCCGTGGAGCGCCCGGGCGGCGTCGTCGCCGTGTCCGCGCGGCACTCGGGCTTCCCTCCGCCGGCCGCGCCGTACGTCCCCTCCGAGCCGTTCACGATGTCGGAGCCGCACGCGCCGTCCGAGCCGTCCCGCTCCTCCGAGGCCTTCACGACCCCCGAGCCCTTCACCACGTACGAGACCGGCCGCGCTCCGGAACCGCGTCCGCACGCCTCCCGCCCCGCATCGGCCGCCGAGCCGGGCGTGCCCGACTCCCCGACCGACGCGTGAGCGGGCTCGCCTCCTGGGGGCTCGGCTCCGGTCCGTCCCCCGACGTCGTCCAGTGCTCGCGCGCCGGCTGCCGGGTGGACGCCGCCTGGCGGGTCGAGTGGCGGAACCCGCGGATCCACACCGCCGACCGCGTGAAGACGTGGACGGCGTGCGACGAGCACGTCGGCTTCCTCCGCGACTTCCTCGCCGGCCGCGACTTCCCCGTGCGGGTCGCCGCCGTCGACGCGCCCGTCGAGGGGGCGATCGCGTGAACCGCTGGCGCTTCGTCCTCAACCGCCGCTGGGCCGGCTACCTGCTCGTCGCCGTGGTCTTCTCCATCGCCTGCGTGCTGCTCAGCCACTGGCAGTTCGCCCGTCGCGACGAGGCCCTCGCCGAGATCGCCAAGGTGGAGGACAACTGGGATCGCGCGGCGCAGCCGGTCGACCAGGTGCTCGCCGACACGTCCGCGTACGTCGACACGCAGAAGTGGACCCCGGTCACCATGACCGGCACGTACCTCGTCGACCAGCAGATCCTCGCGCGCAACCGCCCCTTCAACGGGCAGCCCGGCTTCGAGGTCCTCACGCCGCTGCGCCTCGAGGACGGACGCGTCTTCGTCGTCGACCGCGGGTGGGTGCCCATCGGCAACTCGCAGGACTCCCCTGACTCCGTGCCGGCGCCGCCCGCGGGCGAGGTCACCGTCACGGCGCGGCTGAAGGCGGGCGAACCGGAGCTGCCGGGACGCACCGCCCCCGAAGGGCAGATCGCCACCGTGAACCTGCCCGACATCGCCGACCGCATCCAGGCGCCCACGTTCACCGGCGCGTACGGCCTGCTGATGTCCGAGGACCCGGCCCCCGCGGCCGCGGCGCCGTTCGCCACGCCGCGTCCGGAGGAGGACGAGGGCCCGCACCTCTCCTACGCCTTCCAGTGGCTCGTGTTCGCGATCATCGCCTTCGTGGGGCTGGGCGTCGCGATCCGCAACGAGTACCGCATCATCAACCAGGACGACCCCGAGGAGCAGGACCGCGAGCGTGCCCGCCAGGCGAAGCGGGCGCGGAAGCAGCCCTCGGACGCCGACGTCGAGGACCGGATCCTCGACGACGCGCGCTGAGCGCACCCCGCCCCGACGCTCCCGTCGGGAGGCCGCGGGCTGCGCCCAGTCGGATCAGGCGAGCTCGATGAGGTCCATGTAGTCGGGGCTCCAGTGGTCCTCGGTGCCCTCCGGCATGATGAGGACGCGCTCCGGGTTGAGCGCCTCGACCGCGCCGGAGTCGTGGCTCACGAGCACGACCGCGCCGGAGTAGGTGTTGAGCGCGCCGAGGATCTCCTCACGGCTCGCGGGGTCGAGGTTGTTGGTGGGCTCGTCGAGGAGCAGCACGTTGGCGCCCGACACGACGATCATCGCCAGCGCCAGGCGCGTCTTCTCGCCGCCGGAGAGGACGCCCGCGGGCTTGGCCGAGTCGTCGCCCGTGAACAGGAACGAGCCGAGGACGCGTCGCGCCTCCATCTCGGAGATGTCCGGCGACGAGGAGACCATGTTCTCCAGCACGCTCCGCTTGACGTCGATCGTCTCGTGCTCCTGCGCGTAGTAGCCGATGCGCAGGCCGTGTCCGGGCTCGAGGCGTCCGGTGTCGGGTTCGTCGACGCCCGCGAGGATCCGCAGCAGCGTGGTCTTGCCCGCGCCGTTGAGGCCGAGGATGACGACCTTGCTGCCGCGGTCGATGGCGAGGTCGACGGCCGTGAAGATCTCGAGCGAGCCGTAGTTCTTGCTGAGGTCGCTCGCCATGAGCGGTGTGCGCCCGCAGGCGACGGGCTCGGGGAAGCGCAGCTTGGCGACGCGGTCGACGGCGCGCACCTCCTCCAGGCCGGACAGCATCTTCTCCGCGCGCCGCACCATCTGGTGGGCGGCCGCCGCCTTCGATGCCTTGGCGCCGAACTTCGCGGCCTGCAGCTGGAGGACGCCGGCCTTCTTCTCGACGTTGGCGCGCTCCTTCTTGCGGCGCTCCTCGTCGGCGGCGCGCTGGCGCTGGTAGTGCTTCCAGCCCATGTTGTAGATGTCGATGACCATGCGGTTCGCGTCGAGGTAGAAGACGCGGTTCACGGTGTCGCCGACGAGCTCCACGTCGTGGCTGATCACGATGAGGCCGCCCTGGTAGCCCTTGAGGAACTCGCGGAGCCAGGTGACGGAGTCGGCGTCGAGGTGGTTGGTGGGCTCGTCGAGGAGCATCGTGTCGGCGCCGGAGAAGAGGATGCGCGCGAGCTCGATGCGCCGGCGCTGACCGCCGGAGAGGGTGCTGAGCGGCTGGTCGAGGATCCGGTCCGGCAGGCTCAGGTTGCTCGCGATGGACGCGGCCTCCGCCTCGGCCGCGTACCCGCCGAGCGCGACGAAGCGCTCCTCGAGCCGGCCGTAGTCCTTCATGGCCTTCGACGAGACCTTGTCGTCGGTGGACGCCATGTCGAGCATCGCGCGCTGCATGTCGAGCGACAGCGTGCCGAGCCCGCGTGCGTCGAGGATGCGCGTGCGCGCCAGGTCCTCAGGGTTCCCGGAGCGCGGGTCCTGTGGGAGGTAGCCGATCTCGCCAGAACGGTCGATGCGGCCGCCGGTGGGCTGGCCCTCCCCCGCGAGGATCTTGGTGAGCGTGGTCTTGCCGGCGCCGTTGCGGCCGACGAGGCCGATCTTGTCCCCCGGGCTCACCCGGAACGAGACGTCCTCCATGAGGACGCGGGCGCCGACGCGCAGCTCCAGTTCGTGTACAGCGAGCACGGTGAGAGGTCCTTCTGATCAGCGGATGTCCCACGGTCCGTGGGAGAGGGGCGACCCGCAGCAGAGGGGGTCGAGCCCGGTCGGTCGAGGGCGTCCATCGGACCCGACCGGTCCAGTGTACGAGACGGCGGCGTCCCGCCCCTCCCGACGGCGGCCGAGAGGCGGGCCCCGACGCGACGACGGCCCCACCCGGTGCGGGAGGGGCCGTCGAGGTCGCGCGGCGCGGGCGCGGATCAGATGGAGAAGCCGAGGGCCCGCATCATGTCGCGGCCGTCGTCGGTGATCCGCTCCGGACCCCACGGCGGCATCCACACCCAGTTGATGCGGAACGCGGCCACGACGCCGTCGAGCGCCTCCGCGGTCTGCTCCTCGAGCACGTCGGTCAGCGGGCAGCCCGCCGATGTCAGCGTCATGTGGATGATGAGGGCGTCGTTCTCGTCGTCCCACGCGAGGTCGTAGATGAGCCCCAGGTCGACCACGTTGATCCCGAGCTCGGGATCCATGACGTCCTTGAGCGCCTCCTCGACCTCGTCGAACTTCTGCGGGGTCAGCGTGCTCTGCGTGCTCACGCGTCCACCGTGGTCGAGGGCGTCAGGAAGCGGTCGTAGCCCTCGTCCTCGAGGCGGTCGGCCAGCTCGCGCCCGCCCTGCTCGGCGACGCGACCGGCGACGAAGACGTGCACGAAGTCGGGCTGGATGTAGCGGAGGATGCGCGTGTAGTGCGTGATGAGCAGGAGCCCGAGGCCCGTGTTCGCCTTCGCGCGGTTGACGCCCTCGGAGACGATCTTGAGCGCGTCGACGTCGAGGCCGGAGTCGGTCTCGTCGAGCACCGCGAACTTCGGCTTCAGCAGCTCGAGCTGCAGCACCTCGTTGCGCTTCTTCTCGCCGCCGGAGAAGCCCTCGTTGACGTTGCGCTCGGCGAACGCGGGATCCATCTTGAGCGCCGCCATGGAGGTGCGGACGTCCTTGATCCAGCCGCGGATGGCCGGGGCCTCGCCGTCGATCGCGGTCTTCGCGGTGCGGAGGAAGTTCGTGGTGGTGACGCCGGGGATCTCGACCGGGTACTGCATGGCGAGGAACAGGCCGGCACGCGCGCGCTCGTCGACGCTCATGTCGAGCACCTCGACGCCGTCGAGCGTGACCGAGCCGGAGTCGACGTGGTACTTGGGGTGGCCCGCGATGGAGTACGCCAACGTGGACTTGCCCGAGCCGTTCGGGCCCATGATCGCGTGGATCTCGCCCTCGTTGATCGTGAGGTCGACGCCCTTGAGGATCTGCTTGCGACCCTGCTCGGTGTCGACGCTGACGTGCAGGTCGGTGATGGTGAGAGTTGACATGCGTGCGGTTCCTCTAGCTCTTCGGGGTGGTGTCGATGTGGATGTCGCCGTCCACGATCGTCACGGGGTAGACGGGGACGGGCTCGTACGCCGGCAGCGTGCGCGGCTTGCCCGTCTCGAGGGAGAACTTCGAGCCGTGGGCCCAGCACTCCAGGGTGTCGCCCTCGACGAAGCCCTCGGCCAGCGAGATGTCACCGTGCGTGCAGGTGTCGCCGATGGCGTGCACGGTGCCCGAGGAGTCCTTGACGAGCGCGATGGCGAGGCCCTCGATCTCGATGCGGAGCGCCTCGTTCTCGCCCAGCTCGTCGACGGCGCAGATGCGGACGGCGGTCATCGGACGACCGCCCCGGTGCTCGTCCCGGCCAGCTCGGCCTCGATGGCGGCCTGCAGCCGCTCCTCGAGGTCGGGGACGCCGATCTGCTGCACGATCTCGCTGAGGAAGCCGCGGACGACGAGGCGACGCGCCTCCTCCTCCGTGATCCCGCGGGCCTGGAGGTAGAACAGCTGCTCGTCGTCGAAGCGGCCCGTGGCGCTCGCGTGACCGGCGCCGGCGATGTCGCCGGTCTCGATCTCGAGGTTCGGGACCGAGTCGGCGCGCGTGCCGTCCGCGAGGACGAGGTTGCGGTTCTGCTCGTAGCTGTCGGTGCCGGGTGCGGAACGACGGATGAGCACGTCTCCGATCCACACGGTGCGGGCGCCCTTCCCCTGCAGCGCGCCCTTGTAGGTGACGCGGCTGCGGGTGTTCGGGGCGTCGTGGTCGACGTAGACCTGCTGCTCGAGGTGCTGGCCCGCGTCGGCGAAGTACACGCCGAGGAGCTCGCCGTCGGCGCCCTCGTTCGAGAGGTGCGTGGAGGGATTGACCCGGACGATGGAGCCGCCGAGCGTCACCACCACGTGCTTGAGCTTCGCGTCCCGGCCGACGACGGCCTGGTGCGCGGCGAGGTGGCGCGCCTCGTCGTCCCACTGCTGCACCGTGACGACGGTGAGCTCGGCCTGGTCGCCGACGACGATCTCGACGTTCTCGACCAGCGAGGCCGACCCGGCGTTGTCGAGGATGACGACGCCGCGGCTGAAGGGCGCCGCCGTGATGACGGTGTGCGCCGCGCGGGGCGCCGAGCCGAGCTCGGAGCGGCCGACCGTGACGGTGACGGGCTGCTCGCCCGACACCTCGATGGCGAGCGCCTCCCCGAAGGACGACCAGGCGTTGGCCTGGGCGCGGTCCTCGGGGGCGCCGGCGGTGCCGACGCGGGCGTCGTCCCGCGCGATCCAGGAGACGGACGTGCCCTCACCCCCTGTGGTGGCGAACGGGTAGCGCGTGCCGTCGAGCTCACCCGAGATGAGGTCGTCGAGCCGGCGGACGGGCGTCAGCTTCCAGACGGCCTCGCGGCCGGTGACCGCGTCGAACGCCTCGACGTCCGTGGACGTGAAGCGCTCGGAGCGGGTCTGGATGGGGATGACGCCCCACCCTCCGTCGGTGTGCGCCCGGCTGCCGTGCTGGTCGGCGGGGACGGGGGCTTCTGTGGTGGCGAGTGGGGTCGTCATCTAGCCGACGGATCCTTCCATGCCCATCTCGATGAGCTTGTTGAGTTCGAGCGCGTACTCCATGGGCAGCTCTCGGGCGATGGGCTCGATGAAGCCGCGGACGATCATGGCCATGGCCTCGTCCTCGGGCATGCCCCGGCTCATCAGGTAGAACAGCTGCTCCTCGCTGACGCGCGAGACCGTGGCCTCGTGGCCGAGCTGCACGTCGTCCACCCGGATGTCGATCGCGGGGTACGTGTCGGAGCGTGAGATGGTGTCGACCAGCAGCGCGTCGCAGCGGACGGTGTTGGCGGAGTGGTGGGCGGCCGCGTCCACGCGGATCTCGCCGCGGTAGCCGGCCCGGCCGCCGCCGCGCGCGATCGACTTGGAGACGATCGACGACTGCGTGTACGGCGCCATGTGCACCATCTTTGCGCCGGCGTCCTGGTGCTGGCCGGGGCCCGCGAAGGCGACGGACAGGGTCTCGCCCTTGGCGCGCTCGCCCATGAGGTAGATGGAGGGGTACTTCATCGTGACCTTGGACCCGATGTTGCCGTCGATCCACTCCATGGTGGCGCCCTCGGCCGCCGTCGCGCGCTTGGTGACGAGGTTGTAGACGTTGTTCGACCAGTTCTGGATGGTCGTGTAGCGGACGCGGGCGTCCTTCTTCACGATGATCTCGACGACCGCGGAGTGCAGCGAGTCGGACTTGTAGATCGGGGCGGTGCAGCCCTCGATGTAGTGGACGTAGCTGCCCTCGTCCGCGATGATCAGCGTCCGCTCGAACTGGCCCATGTTCTCGGTGTTGATGCGGAAGTACGCCTGCAGCGGGATCTCGACATGGACGCCCTTGGGCACGTACACGAACGAGCCGCCGGACCACACCGCCGTGTTCAGCGCGGCGAACTTGTTGTCGCCCGCCGGGATGACGGTGCCGAAGTACTCCTTGAACAGCTCGGGGTGCTCGCGGAGCGCGGTGTCGGTGTCCATGAAGATGACGCCCTGGTCCTCGAGCTCCTTCTGGATGGAGTGGAAGACGACCTCGGACTCGTACTGGGCGGCCACGCCGGAGACGAGGCGCTGACGCTCCGCCTCGGGGATGCCGAGCCGCTCGTACGTGTTCTTGATGTCGTCGGGCAGGTCCTCCCACGTCTGGGCCTGCTTCTCCGTGGACCGCACGAAGTACTTGATGTTGTCGAAGTCGATGCCCGACAGGTCGGCGCCCCAGGTGGGCATGGGCTTCTTGCCGAAGAGCTCGTAACCCTTCATGCGGTTGGCGAGCATCCACTCGGGCTCGCTCTTGCGCCGCGAGATGTCGGCGACGACCTGGGGCGAGATGCCGCGCTTGGCGGACGCCCCGGCGACGTCGGAGTCGGACCAGCCGAACTCGTACTGCCCGAGGCTCTCGAGCTCGGGTCGGTCGATGAGCACATCTGACATGGCTACCTGCTTTCCTGACGATCTGGGCGTATCAGCGCCGTATCGGCAACCCCCTCGCACGGCGGGGCCGCTTCGGTGACGAGGGGAAGACTGTGGGTCTCAGGGATGCCGCGGCTTCACGCCTCGCACCCCTCTTAGGATGAACACGAACGCGGGTGGACTTGTTCCCGCCGTCCTCGCTGACGTGCCGGACGCCGAAAGGCCCGACGTGTTCCATGAACCACCCGATTCTACGGGCAATCCAGCGGGCGCGGAAGGCAGGCAGTGACTCACGGCACCGATGCGGGGCAGTCTCCCAGTGGGAGCGTGCTAGGTCAGACCACCATGGTGGCGAGGAGGCTGCGCGAGAGGCTCCCGGACGGGATCACCCGCGCGACGCGGATCCTCGTCTGGACCACGCTCGTCGTGCAGACGCTCGTCGTCGGCACGGGAGGGCTCGTCCGGCTCACCGGGTCGGGGCTCGGCTGCCCGACCTGGCCGCGATGCACCGCCGACTCCTTCGTCTCCACGCCCGAGATGGGCGTGCACGGGATCATCGAGTTCGGCAACCGCCTGCTCACCTTCGTGCTCGTGATCGTCGCGATCGCCACGTTCCTGGCGGTCCTGCGGCTGCGGAACCGCGGCCGGGGGCTCTTCTCCCTCGCGCTCGCCATCGGGCTCGGCATCCCGGCGCAGGGCGTCATCGGCGGCATCACGGTGCTCACCGGCCTCAACCCGTACATCGTGGGCCTGCACTTCGTCGTCTCGGTGGTGCTCGTGGTGCTCTCCACCGTGCTGGTGTGGCGCACGTACCACCCGCTCGACGAGGCGGAGCGCTCGGTCCCCGCCTCCTTCCTCGCGCTCGCCCGGGTGACCGCCGCCGTGGTGGGCGTCACGATCCTCGTCGGCATCGTCGTCACCGGATCCGGTCCCCACGCCGGCGACCGCGGCGCCGCGCGCAACGGGCTCGACCCGGAGCTGCTGCAGCACGTGCACAGCTGGCCGGCGTACACGACCTTCGGCCTCACGGTCGCGCTCGTCGTCATCGCGGCGCGTCACCGCTGGCCGGCGGTCTCCCGCTGGACGCGCGTGCTGCTCGCCGTCGAGCTGGTGCAGATCGCCGTGGGCCTTATCCAGGCGCGCACGGGACTCCCGGAGTTCCTGGTGGGCCTGCACATGGTGCTCGCCTGCCTGCTGGCCTCCGCGATGACGGCGACGCTGCTGAGCACGACGCGGCGCGCGGACACGCTGCGCCTCACGCCCGCCGAGGTGCGCCGCGCGGCCCACGTGGGCTGATCCCGGCGCATCCCGCCCTCCTGTCGACGCCCGTCCGAGCACCGCTCGGGCGGGCGTCGTCATGTCGGGCGACGGGCGCAGGCCGATGCCGCGAGCCGGACCGGCGCGGACCGGTCGGAGAGCCGGGCGGGAGCATGAGGCGACGCCGACCGCGCCCGGGGCGCGTGCCGGGCGCGGGGATCACGGGGCGACACCGGTGACCATGTGCGGACCGCATGCGGCCGCGGGAGCCCCAGGGCGACGCCCCGCTCCTCGGCGCGCACGGCGCCCGGTCCGATCCGCCTGCCCTCGGCGGATGCGGTCCGGGGCGCGGGCTCCGCGGTCGGGGCCGACGAGGCGTCAGACGGCGGACCCGCGGGTGCCGCCCACGCTCACCGCGGGCGACCCCGTCGAGACCGTGCGGATCAGAAGGGCAGGAGGGGGTCGATGCCCACCGCGAGGAACAGGAGCGACAGGTACGAGATGGAGGCGTGGAACACGCGCATCGGCTTGATCGGCTCGTGGCGCACCGCGAGGTCGTACAGGCGGTGGGTCTCGTAGACGAACCAGCCGCCGCCCGCGAGGGCCGCGAGCGTGTAGACGAGGCCCATGCCGGCGACCGGGATCAGCAGCAGCGAGCAGGCGAGCGTGGCCCACGCGTACAGGATGGTCTGGAGGCCCACGGCCGCGCGTCCGCGGACGACCGCGAGCATCGGCACGTTCACCGAGGCGTAGTCGTCGCGGTACTTCATCGACAGCGGCCAGTAGTGCGGCGGCGTCCAGAGGAACACGATCATGAAGAGGATGACGGGCGCCCACGAAATGTCGCCCGTGACCGCGGCCCAGCCGATGAGGACGGGCATGCACCCGGCGGCCCCGCCCCACACGATGTTCTGCGGCGTGCGGCGCTTGAGCCAGAGCGTGTAGACGAAGACGTAGAAGAGGATCGCGGCCAGCGAGAGCGCGGCGGCGAGCCAGTTCGAGATGACGCCGAGCCACACGATGCTCGCGACGCCGATGATCCAGGCGAAGACCAGGGCCTCGCGGTCCGACAGCTCGCCGGTGACGAGGGGCCGGCGCTGCGTGCGCTTCATCACGCGATCGATGTCACGGTCGATGTAGCAGTTGAACGCGTTGGCGCTGCCGGCGCTGAGCGTGCCGCCGACGAGGACGCCGAGGATCAGCCACGGGTTCGGCCACCCGCCCTGGGCGAGGATCATGACGGGCGCGGTGGTCACGAGCAGGAGCTCGATGACGCGCGGCTTCGTCAGTGCGACGTACGCCTTGGTCTTCCTCGCCACGCCGATCGTCTCCCGATCGACCCGGCTCTGCACCGCAACGTTCATCGCACCTCTAACTCGCCGGAAATTCCCTCCCCATCGTAGGCCACGGCACCTGCGAGCCGAGCCGCGGGCGGCCTCCGGGACGGGCTCGGAACACCGAGGGCCGAGTGGGTGTTCCCTATACTGATAGGCGGTCCGGCTGGGCCTCCCCCCATCTTCAGAAGGGCTAGAACCAAGTGGCAGAATTGCAATGGGACCCCATCGACAGCAAGGCGGTCGACACCGCGCGGATCCTCGCCGCGGACGCGGTCGAGAAGGTCGGAAACGGTCACCCCGGCACCGCCATGAGCCTGGCCCCGGCGGCCTACCTCCTGTTCCAGAAGGTCATGCGACGCGACCCGTCGGACAGCACCTGGATCGGCCGCGACCGGTTCATCCTCTCGGTGGGCCACAGCTCGCTGACGCAGTACACGCAGTTCTTCCTCGGCGGCTACGGCCTCGAGATCGAGGACCTCCAGGCCCTCCGCACCTGGGAATCCAAGACCCCGGGTCACCCCGAGTACGGCCACACCGACGGCGTCGAGATCACCACGGGCCCCCTCGGCCAGGGCCTCGCCTCCTCCGTCGGCTTCGCCTACGCAGCCCGCTACGAGCGCGGCCTGTTCGATCCGGAGACGCCGGCGGGCGAGAGCCCCTTCGACCACTTCGTGTACGTCATCGCCGGCGACGGCGACATGCAGGAGGGCATCACCTCCGAGGCGTCCTCCCTCGCGGGGCACCAGGAGCTCGGCAACCTCATCGCCATCTACGACAGCAACCAGATCTCCATCGAGGACGACACCGACATCGCCTTCACCGAGGACGTGGCCGCGCGCTACGAGTCCTACGGCTGGCACGTGCAGCACGTCGACTGGAAGAAGACGGGCGAGTACGTCGAGGACGTCCAGGAGCTGTTCGACGCCGTCGAGGCCGCCAAGGCCGAGACGCGCAAGCCCTCGCTCATCATCCTCAAGACGATCATCGGCTGGCCCTCCCCGAAGAAGCAGAACTCGGGCAAGATCCACGGCTCCGCCCTCGGCGCCGAGGAGCTCGCGGCCGTCAAGCAGATCGTCGGATTCGACCCCGAGAAGAGCTTCGAGGTGCCGGACGGCGTCCTCGAGCACACCCGCCAGGCGATCGAGCGCGGACAGCAGCAGCACCGCGAGTGGGACGAGAAGCTCGCCGCGTGGGCCGAGGCGAACCCCGAGCGCAAGACGCTGCTCGACCGCGTCCTCGCCGGCGACGCCCCCGAGGGCCTCGACGAGGCGCTCCCCGTGTTCCCCGCGGGCAAGGACGTCTCCACGCGCGCCGCGTCCGGCAAGGTCATCAACGCCATCGCCGAGGTCATGCCCGAGCTGTGGGGCGGCTCCGCCGACCTCGCCGAGTCGAACAACACGACCATCGAGTCCGCGCCGTCCTTCGTCCCCGCCGAGCGCTCCACCGACATGTGGAAGGGCGACCCCTACGGCCGCGTCCTCCACTTCGGCATCCGCGAGCACGCCATGGGCGCGATCCTCAACGGCATCGTCCTCCACGGCAACACGCGCCCCTTCGGCGGCACGTTCCTCATCTTCAGCGACTACATGCGCCCGGCGGTCCGTCTCGCCGCGCTCATGAAGGCGCCGTCGATCTTCGTCTGGACGCACGACTCCGTCGCCCTCGGCGGCGACGGGCCGACGCACCAGCCGGTGGAGCAGCTCGCCAGCCTCCGCGCCATCCCGGGCCTCGACGTCATCCGCCCCGCGGATGCCAACGAGACCGCTCAGGCGTGGAAGACGATCCTCACGCGTCGCATGGGCCCCGCGGGTCTCGCGCTGTCGCGCCAGAACCTCCCCGTCGTCGAGCGCGGCACGGGCGACGCCACGGCCACCGAGTACGCCTCGGCGGCCGGCGTCGCGAAGGGCGCCTACGTCCTCGCCGACACCGAGGGCACGCCCGACGTGATCCTCATCGCCACGGGCTCCGAGGTGCAGTTCGCGCTCGAGGCCCGCGAGGCCCTCGCCGCGGACGGCGTGCAGGCTCGCGTGGTCAGCGCCCCGAGCCTCGAGTGGTTCGAGGAGCAGGACGCGGCGTACAAGGAGCACGTCCTCCCCGAGGCGGTCGCCGCGCGCGTCTCCGTCGAGGCGGGCATCTCGCTCTCCTGGAAGCAGTACGTCGGGCACCACGGCCGCAGCATCTCGATCGAGCACTTCGGCGCCAGCGCCGAGTACGAGGTCCTCTACCGCGAGTTCGGCATCACCACCGAGGCCGTCGTGAAGGCGGCAAAGGAGTCCATCGCCTCCCTCTAGAAGCTGACGAGGGGCGGGGCGGCCGAGCTGCTCCGCTCCCCGTCGGCCCGGCCCGACCGGCCCGCCTCCCGAGGCTCGCCGGTCGGGTGCCCGGGAGGGGCGCGCGTGCGCGCCCCTCCCCCCAGAACCTCACAACCAGCATGGAGAAGGCAACATGACCGACACCACATCCCCCACCGCGCAGCTCTCCGCCGCGGGCGTCAGCATCTGGCTCGACGACCTGTCCCGCGAGCGCATCGACGCCAAGGGCATCGAGAAGGTGATCGCCGACCGCGACGTCGTCGGCATCACGACCAACCCCACCATCTTCGCGTCGGCCCTCGCCAAGGGCGAGGCGTACGACGCCCAGGTCCGCGAGCTCGCGGCCGACGGCGCCGACGTCGACCGCGCGGTCTTCGAGATCACGACCCGCGACGTCGGCGAGGCGGCCCGGATCTTCCGCCCCGTCTACGACCGCACCGCCGGATTCGACGGCCGCGTCTCCATCGAGGTCTCCCCCGACTTCGCGAACGACACGCAGGCGACCATCGACGAGGCCCACAAGCTGTGGGACAAGATCGCCGAGCCCAACGTCATGATCAAGATCCCCGCGACCCGCGAGGGCCTCGAGGCGATCACCGAGGTCATCGGCGCCGGCATCAGCGTCAACGTCACGCTCATCTTCAGCCTCGAGCGCTACCGCGAGGTCATCAACGCGTACCTCACCGGCCTCGAGAAGGCGAAGGCGGCGGGCATCGACCTGTCGACCATCCACTCCGTCGCGTCCTTCTTCGTGTCGCGCGTCGACACCGAGATCGACAAGCGCCTCGACGCGCTCGGCACCGAGCAGGCCACCGCGCTGAAGAGCAAGGCCGGCGTCGCCAACGCGCAGCTCGCCTACCAGGCGTTCGAGCAGTCCTTCGCGTCCGAGCGCGCCCAGGGCCTCCTCGGCGCCGGCGCCAACAAGCAGCGTCCCCTCTGGGCCTCGACGGGCGTGAAGAGCCCCGACCTGCCCGACACGCTCTACGTCACGCAGCTCGTCGCCGCGGACGTCGTCAACACGATGCCGGAGAAGACGCTCGACGCGACCGCCGACCACGGCGTCATCGAGGGCGACACGATCACCGGCTCCTACGACGCCGCGAACGCGGTCCTCAACGAGGTCGACTCGCTCGGCATCTCCTACAAGGAGGTCACCGAGCTCCTCGAGAAGGAGGGCGTCGAGAAGTTCAAGGTGTCGTGGAGCGAGCTCATCGAGACCGTCACCAACGCCCTGGACGGCGCCAAGTGAGCGTCCGCATCGCGCTGAGCGGCGCGGCGGCCACGGCCGTCGAGACCCACGTGCCCGCGCTGGTCGAGGCGCACGTCGCGTCCGGCATCACGGGCCTCGACGGCACCCTCTGGGGGCCCGACGCCGAGTCCGAGGCCACCAAGCGCCTCGGCTGGACGCAGGCGGTCTCCGTCTCGCGTCCGCTCGTCGCCGAGATCACGGCGCTCCGCGAGGAGCTCCGCGGCGAGGGCGTCGACCATGTCGTCCTCGGCGGCATGGGCGGATCCTCGCTCGCGCCCGAGGTCATCACCCGCACCGCGGGCGTCGAGCTCACCGTCCTCGACTCGACCGACCCCGGTCAGGTCCTCGCCGCCCTCGGCGACCGCCTCGCCACCACGGTCGTGGTCATCTCGTCGAAGTCGGGCTCCACGCTCGAGACCGACAGTCAGAAGCGCGTCTACGAGAAGTCGTTCCGTGACGCGGGCATCGACCCGACCCGCCGCATCGTCATCGTGACCGACCCCGGCTCGCCGCTCGACGAGTCGGCACGCGCCGACGGCTACCGCGTGTTCAACGCGGACCCCGACGTCGGCGGCCGCTACAGCGCCCTGACCGCGTTCGGCCTCGTGCCGTCCGGCCTCGCCGGCGCCGACATCTCCGGCCTGCTCGACGAGGCGGAGGCCGCGTCCGCGCAGCTCGCCGTCGACGACGTGTCGAACCCGGGCCTCGTGCTCGGCGCCGCCATCGCCGGCACCTCGCCGCTGAAGGACAAGCTCGGCATCGTCTCCGACGGCACGCACATCGTGGGCTTCGGCGACTGGGTCGAGCAGCTCATCGCGGAGTCGACCGGCAAGCTCGGCACGGGCCTGTTGCCCGTCGTCCTGCCGACCGACGCCCCCGAGCTCTCGCTCGGCCTGGCCGACCTGCAGATCGCGCGGCTCGTCGCCGACGTCGACGCGCACGACGCCGCCGAGGGCGAGATCGTCATCAGCGGCACGCTCGGCGCGCAGATCCTCACGTGGGAGTACGCCGTCGCCGTCGCGGGACGCCTGCTCGAGATCAACCCGTTCGACCAGCCCGACGTGGAGGCCGCCAAGGTCGCCGCGCGCGGACTGCTCGACGACCGCCCAGCGCCCGAGGCTCCCGTCGTCACGACGGACGGCATCGAAGTCCGCGGCACGAGCGACGTCACCGACGGCGCGACCGACGTCTCCTCGGCGATCGACGCCCTCCTCGCGCACGTCGGCCCCACGGGCTACGTGGCGGTCCAGGCGTTCGTCGACCGCCTCGCGCTCCCCGAGCTCGAGCGCCTCCGCGACGCCGTGGCCCGCAAGGCCGGCCGTCCGGTCACGTTCGGCTGGGGACCGCGGTTCCTCCACTCCACGGGGCAGTTCCACAAGGGCGGCACCCCCGTCGGCGTGTTCCTGCAGATCACCGCGGACGCGGCGTCGGACCTGGAGATCCCGGACCGCCCCTTCACCTTCGGCGAGCTCATCCAGGCGCAGGCCGCCGGCGACGCCACCGTGCTCGCCGAGCACGGCCGTCCCGTCCTGCGACTGAACCTGACCGACCCCACCACGGACGCCCGGGCTCTGCTCTCGACGCTCGAATGACCGCATCGCCGGATCCGTCCGGCAGATCGAGGAGTTACATGTCGCCGGTGGATATCACCCCGGAATTCAATCCCCTGCGGATCCCGTCAGACCGACGGCTGAACCGCATCGCGGGGCCCAGCAGCCTCATCATCTTCGGCGTGACGGGTGACCTGTCGCGCAAGAAGCTGATGCCGGCCGTCTACGACCTCGCCAACCGGGGGCTCCTGCCCCCCGGCTTCGCGCTCATCGGCTTCGCCCGGAGGGACTGGGAGGACCAGGACTTCGAGCAGGTCGTGTACGAGGCCGTCAAGCAGTACTCGCGCACCAAGTTCGACGAGGACGTCTGGCGCCAGCTGGCCCAGGGCATCCGATTCGTGCAGGGCACCTTCGACGACGACGAGGCGTTCCAGACGCTGAAGGACATCACGGAGGAGCTCGACCGCGAGCGGGGCACGATGGGGAACCACGCGTTCTACCTGTCGATCCCGCCGAAGTCCTTCCCGCTGGTCACCGAGCAGCTCCGCCGCTCGGGACTCGCGGAGCAGAAGGAGGGCCACTGGCGCCGCGTCGTCATCGAGAAGCCCTTCGGCAGCGACCTCAAGACGGCCCGCGAGCTCAACGCGGTCGTCGAGACGGTCTTCCCGCCGGACTCGGTGTTCCGCATCGACCACTACCTGGGCAAGGAGACGGTCCAGAACATCCTGGCGCTGCGCTTCGCCAACCAGCTCTACGAGCCCCTGTGGAACGCGAACTACGTCGACCACGTGCAGATCACCATGGCCGAGGACATCGGCGTGGGCGGTCGTGCCGGGTACTACGACGGCATCGGCGCGGCGCGCGACGTGATCCAGAACCACCTCCTGCAGCTCCTCGCCCTCACGGCCATGGAGGAGCCCGTCGCGTTCGACGCGTCGAGCCTCCGGGACGAGAAGGAGAAGGTGCTGTCGGCGGTGCGCCTGCCGAAGGACCTCTCCACCGCCACCGCCCGCGGGCAGTACGCCGGCGGATGGCAGGGCGGCGAGGAGGTCGTGGGCTTCCTCGACGAGGACGGCATGGACCCCGAGTCCCTGACCGAGACCTACGCGGCCATGCGGCTCGACATCAACACCCGACGCTGGGCCGGCGTGCCGTTCTACCTTCGGGCGGGCAAGCGCCTCGGCCGCCGCGTGACGGAGATCGCGGTCGTGTTCAAGCGCGCGCCGCAGAACCTCTTCGCGGAGGACCAGACCTCGGCGCTCGGGCAGAACGCCCTCGTCATCCGGGTGCAGCCCGACGAGGGAGTCACCATCCGCTTCGGCTCCAAGGTGCCGGGCGCGGGGATGCAGGTGCGCGACGTCACCATGGACTTCGGCTACGGCCACGCCTTCACGGAGGCGAGCCCGGAGGCGTACGAGAGGCTCATCCTCGATGTGCTGCTCGGCGACCCGCCGCTCTTCCCCCGCCACCAGGAGGTCGAGCTGAGCTGGAAGATCCTGGACCCCATCGAAGAATTCTGGCGCACGCAGGGCCAGCCCGAGCAGTACCGTCCGGGCACCTGGGGGCCGGCCTCGGCCGACGAGCTCCTCGCCCGCGACGGACGGACCTGGAGGCGGCCATGAGAGTCGATCTGCCGAACACCACCACCGCCAAGATCTCGAA
This sequence comes from Clavibacter sp. CT19, assembly GCF_027858075.1. Classification (NCBI taxonomy): domain Bacteria; kingdom Bacillati; phylum Actinomycetota; class Actinomycetes; order Micrococcales; family Microbacteriaceae; genus Clavibacter; species Clavibacter sp. CT19. Next base: position 128,158 of record NZ_JAQHYR010000009.1, read on the forward strand.
GGCGCTCGTCAAGATCCGCGAGGAGGGCGGCGCGGTCGCCCTCGGCCGCGTCCTGACGCTCGTCATCTCGACGTCGCACGGCAGCGAGGAGGAGGCCATCGAGGCGGCCAACGACGCGTCGCGCGAGCACCCGATGCGCGTCATCGTGATCTCCACCGAGCGCGGCACGCAGACGGCGACGACGGCCGAGTCGGCTCGCGTCGACGCGGAGATCCGCGTGGGCGGCGACGCCGGCGCGAGCGAGGTCGTCGTGCTCCGCGTGTACGGCGCGGCCGCCGAGGACGAGGAGAGCCTGGTCACCGGTCTCCTCCTCCCCGACGCGCCCGTCGTGGCGTGGTGGCCGCACGACGCGCCCGCGGTCGTCAGCCAGTCGCCGCTCGGCCGCATCGCGCAGCGCCGCATCACGGACTCGTCCACGAGCAGCAACCCGCGCGTGGCCCTGCAGCACCTGGCCGAGACGTACGCGCCGGGCGACACGGACTTCGCCTGGACGCGTCTCACCCTGTGGCGGGCGCTGCTCGCCGCGGTTCTCGACCAGCCGCCGTACGAGCCCGTCACGCAGGTGGAGGTGTCCGGCGCCGCCGACTCCCCCTCCACCGTGCTGCTGGCCGCGTGGCTGGGCCTGCAGCTGCAGGTCCCGGTGCTGCACGAGGTCACGACCCGGGCCACGGGCTCGAGCGGGATCCACGGCGTGCGGCTCCACCGCGCGTCCGGCGTGATCGACCTCGACCGGCCCATCGCGAACGTGGCGACGCTCAAGCAGCCGAACCAGCCGACGCACGATGTGAGCCTCCCGCGCCGCAGCCTCCGGGACTGCCTGGCCGAGGAGCTCCGGCGCCTCGACCCCGACTCGCTCTACGGCGACGTGATCCGTCACGGCCTCGAGCGGTCGACCGCGGGCCAGGGGTACATCACCGCGTCCACCACCGCACGGAAGGACTCGGCCGACCGATGACGAACGACCGCAGGGTGCTCGTGCACCCCGACAAGAAGGCCATGACCGGCTCCGTCGCCGCGCGCTTCCTCACGAAGCTCGTCGACATCCTGGATGAGGAGGAGACGGCCAACGTCGTCCTCACCGGGGGGACGGTGGGCCCGAGCATCCTCGCGGCCGTGAACGAGTCCGCGGCGCGCGACAGCGTCGACTGGACCCGCGTCCACTTCTGGTTCGGCGACGAGCGCTGGCTCCCGCAGGGCGACCCCGAGCGCAACGACACCACGGTGCGCGAGGCCCTGCTCGACCACATCGACCTGCCCGCCGAGAACGTCCACGCCATGGGCGCGAGCGACCAGGGCTCGAGCCTGGACGAGGCCGTCGCGGCGTACACGGAGGAGCTCGCCGAGCACGCGAACGGCGAGACGACCCTCCCCCGCTTCGACATCACCTTCCTGGGTGTCGGGCCGGACGGTCACGTCGCGTCGCTGTTCCCGGACAGCGAGGGCATCCGCACGATGGACGCCGCGGTCATCGGCGTGCGCAACTCCCCGAAGCCGCCGGCCGAGCGCATCTCCCTCACGCTGCCGGTGCTCAACTCGTCGCTCCGGATCTGGATGGTGCTCGCGGGTCCGGACAAGGCGTTCGCGCTGGGTCTCGCCCTCGCGGGAGCCGACCGCACCGAGGTGCCCGTCGCCGGCATCAAGGGCCGCAAGCGGACGGTGTTCTTCATCGACCGCGAGGCCGCTGCGGACGTGCCGGAGAACCTCCGGCTGTCGTCCTACTGACGACGGCAGCCGGTGCGAGCCGGACGATGCCGTGACGGGCGGGTCTCCTCGTGAGGCCCGCCCGTCGTCGTCCACCCGGCCGCCCGCCGCACACGCGGAACGGAGAACGCCCCCGTCCGATGGACGGGGGCGTTCATCGTGATGACGCGGTGCGGTGGGCTACTTGGTGGCCTTCACGGTGCCGCGGCGGGCGCGGAGCTGCTCCAGCGCCTCCTCGAGGAGCTGGCTCGCCTCCTCCTCGCTGCGACGCTCCTTCACGTAGGCGAGGTGCGTCTTGTAGGGCTCGAGCTTGGCGACCGACGGCGGGTTGGCCTTGTCGCGCCCGGCCGGCAGACCCGACTGCGGGGAGTCGATGGTCTCGGGGATCTCCTCCTCGGGCAGGTTCGCCGCGAAGTGGCGGACGGTCTCGTTGCCGAGGGCGTCCCAGTACGAGATCGAGATGCGCTCCGCGTGGAAGCCGCGGTCCTGCTCGCCCATGGGGCCCGCGCCGACGCGCGAACCGCGGATGGCGCTTCCTCCTGATGCCATGTGGCTGCTCCCTACAATCCGGTGTCGAACTTGGTGATCAGCCCGAGGACCACGATGCACGTGACCCAGACGAGGCCGAGGATGACCGTGATGCGGTTCAGATTCCGCTCGGCCACGCCCGACGAGCCGAGGCTCGACGTGGTGCCGCCCCCGAACATGTCGGAGAGACCGCCGCCCCGCCCCTTGTGCAGCAGGATGAGCATGGTCAGCAGGAGGCTGGTGATTCCCAGAACCACCTGCAGGACTACCTGGAGGATTTCCACGTGCGGCCTTTCGGGTGCGGTGCTGTGGCCGATTCGACCGGTGAACGGCCGATGGGCCGCTGTCGATTATAGCGGGCGCCTGGATGCGGCGAGCCGCCCGCGCCCGGATGGACGCGAACGGCTCGTGGACACCCGCGGATCAGACCCCGACGTGGGAGCGGAACCGCGCGATGGCGGAGAACTCCTGGACGTCGAGGCTGGCGCCGCCGACGAGCGCGCCGTCGACGTCGGGCTCGCGGAGGAATCCCGCGATGTTGCCGGACTTGACCGAGCCGCCGTAGAGGATCCGCGTCACCGCGGCCGCCTCGTCGCCGAGAAGCTCGGCGACGACGGCCCGGAGGGGCGCCGCCACCTGCTGCGCCTGCTCGGGCGTGGCCGCCTTGCCGGATCCGATGGCCCAGACGGGCTCGTAGGCGATGACCACGTCGGCGCCCTTCGGGAGACCCTGGAGCGCGACGCGCAGCTGGGCCACGGGGACGGCGCTCGCGCCGTGCTCCTCGAGGTCCGCCGCGGTCTCGCCCACGCAGATCACCGGGACGATGCCGTGCTGCACGGCGGCCGCCGACTTCGCGGCCACCTGCTCGTCGGTCTCGCCGTGCAGCGTGCGCCGCTCGGAGTGGCCGACGATGACGTACCGGCAGGCGAGCTGCGCCAGGAACGACGCGGAGATCTCACCCGTGTACGCGCCCGACGCACGCGCGGACACGTCCTGCGCGCCGTAGGCGATCTCGAGCTTGTCCGCCGTCACCAGCGTCTGCACGCTGCGGATGTCGGTGAAGGGCGGGAACACCGCCACCTCCGCGTCCGTCGAGTCGTGCTTGGCGTCCTTGAGGCTCCAGGCGAGCTTCTGCACGAACGCGATGGCCTGGAGATGATCCAGGTTCATCTTCCAGTTGCCCGCGATGAGGGGCGTGCGCCCCTGCGGGCGATCGGTCACTGCCATCCGAGGACCTCCAGTCCCGGCAGGCGCTTCCCCTCGAGGAACTCGAGGCTCGCGCCGCCTCCGGTCGAGATGTGACCGAAGCGGTCATCATCGAATCCGAGCGCGCGGACGGCTGCGGCGCTGTCGCCGCCGCCGACCACGGAGAGCCCCTCGACGCGAGTGAGCGCGTCGGCGACCGTCTTCGTGCCGGCCGCGAACGGCTCCAGCTCGAAGACGCCCATGGGGCCGTTCCAGAACACCGTCGTGGAACCGCGGATGATGCCCGCGAACGCGTCGGCGGTCTCGGGCCCGATGTCGAGCCCCAGCCCCTTCGCTCCCGCGGGCGTCTCCTCGATCGCGTCGGCACGCGTGACCTGGTGGGCGGCATCGGCGGAGAACCCGTCGGCGACGACGACGTCGGTGGGGAGCACGATCTTCACGCCGCGCTCCTCCGCTTCGGCCAGGTAGCCCTTGACGGTCTCGACCTGGTCCTCCTCGAGGAGGCTCGCGCCCACCTCGTGGCCCTGCGCCTTGAGGAACGTGAACAGCATCCCGCCGCCGATGAGCAGCGAGTCGACGCGCGGCAGCAGGTGGCCGATCACGCCGAGCTTGTCGGACACCTTGGATCCGCCGAGGACGACCGTGTAGGGCCGCTCCGGGTTCTCCGTCAGGCGGTCGAGGACCTCGAGCTCGCTCGCGATGAGCGAGCCGGCGGCGCTGGGGAGCGCCGAGGCGAGCTCGAACACGCTGGCCTGCTTGCGGTGCACGACGCCGAAGCCGTCGGACACGAACGCGTCCCCGAGCTGGGCGATCGACTCCGCGAAGCCGCGGCGCACGGCCTCGTCCTTGCTGGTCTCCTCCGCGTGGAAGCGGAGGTTCTCGAGCACGACGACGTCGCCGTCGCCGAGCGCGTCGACGGCCGCACGGGCCGAGTCGCCCACGGTGTCGGTCGCGAATGCCACGTCGGCGCCCAGCAGCTCGCCGAGGCGGGCCGCTACGGGACGGAGGCTGTACTTCTCGTCGGGCGTGCCGTCGGGGCGGCCGAGGTGCGAGATGACGACGACGCGGGCCCCGGCCTCGCGGAGACCCGTGAGGGTCCCCAGCGAGGCGCGGATGCGCCCGTCGTCACCGATCACGCCGTCCTTCAGGGGGACGTTGAGGTCGCAGCGCACGATGACGCGGCGTCCCCGGAGATCCCCCAGGGAGTCGATGGTGCGGAGTGCCACGGCCGGTTACAGGCGGTCGGCGACGTACTCGGTGAGGTCGACGAGGCGGTTGGAGTAGCCCCACTCGTTGTCGTACCACGACGCGACCTTGACCTGGTTGCCGATGACCTTCGTGAGGCCGGCGTCGAAGATCGAGGAGTGCGGGTCGTTGACGATGTCGCTCGAGACGATCGGGTCCTCGGTGTACTTGAGGATGCCCTTGAGGGGGCCCTCGGCGGCGGCCTTGTACGCCGCGTTGACCTGCTCGACCGTGACGTTCGCCGTGGTCTCGATGGTGAGGTCGGTGATCGAGCCGGTGGGCACGGGCACGCGGAGCGCGTAGCCGTCGAGCTTGCCGACGAGCTCCGGGATGACGAGGCCGAGCGCCTTGGCGGCACCCGTCGACGTGGGGATGATGTTGACGGCGGCGGCGCGGGCGCGGCGCAGGTCGCTGTGCGGGCCGTCCTGCAGGTTCTGGTCGGCCGTGTAGGCGTGGACCGTCGTCATGAGGCCGCGCTCGATGCCGAACTCGTCGAGGAAGACCTTGGCGAGGGGCGCGAGGCAGTTCGTGGTGCAGGACGCGTTGGAGATCACGTCGTGGGTGGCGGGGTCGTAGGTGCCCTCGTTGACGCCGAGGACCAGGGTCGCGACGTTGTCGCCCGTGGCGGGCGCGGAGACGAGGACCTTCTTGGCGCCGGCGGTGATGTGCTTGCGCGCGTCCTCCGCCTTGGTGAAGCGGCCCGTGGACTCGATGACGATCTCGACGCCCAGCTCGCCCCAGGGGAGGTTCGCGGGGTCGCGCTCCTCGAGGACGCGGATGGCCTTGCCGTTGACGACGATGTTGTCGCCGTCGAGCTCGACCGTGGCGTCGAGGCGGCCGGTGATGGAGTCGTACTTGAGCAGGTGCGCGAGCGCCTTGTTGTCGGTGAGGTCGTTCACCGCGACGATCTCGATGTCGCTGCCCTTGGCCAGCGCTGCGCGGAAGTAGTTGCGGCCGATGCGGCCGAAGCCGTTGATGCCGATCTTGACGGTCACGAGTTCTCCTGGGGTTCTGCGCGCGCGGAGGCGGCGGGTGGGTGGTGGAGGTCCGGGGCGGGAGTCCCGGCGTGCGATGTCCGCGGGCGGCCGGGGTCTCCCGGCCGGCCTCCCGCGGATGCGGCTACGAGAGGAGGAAGAGGCCCTGCGTCTTCGTGCGGGTCGCCTCGAAGCGCGCCTGCACGTCGGCCCAGTTGACGATGTTCCAGAACGCCTTGACGTAGTCGGCCTTGACGTTGACGTAGTCGAGGTAGAAGGCGTGCTCCCACATGTCCAGCAGCAGGATGGGGACGGTCGCCGCGGCGAGGTTGCCCTGGTGGTCGTAGAGCTGCTCGATGATGAGCTTCTCGCCGAGGGAGTCCCACGCGAGGATGCTCCAGCCCGAGCCCTGGATGCCGAGGGCCGACGCGGTGAAGTGCGCCTGGAACTTCTCGTACGAGCCGAAGAACTCGTCGATGGCGGCGGCCAGCTCGCCGGTGGGCTTGTCGCCGCCGTCCGGGCTGAGGTTGTTCCAGAAGACCGTGTGGTTGACGTGGCCCGCGAGGTTGAACGCGAGGTCCTTCTGCAGCTTGTTGACGAAGGTCAGGTCGCCGGCGTCGCGCGCCTCCTGCAGCTTGACGAGGGCGGTGTTCGCGCCGTCGACGTACGTCTTGTGGTGCTTGTCGTGGTGCAGCTCCATGATGCGGCCGCTGATGCTCGGCTCGAGGGCCGAGTAGTCGTACGGGAGGTCGACGAGAGTGTAGTCAGCCATAGGTGTATCTCCTCTTCATTGCCCGGGGGCTCCCGGCCACAGGCCGGGGGTGGGTGACGGGTCGAGTCTAGTCCGGCGGCCCTCCGCGCCACCTGGCCGGATGACGTCCGGCGTCCGGCGGATCACCGCGGCCCGGTGCGGGCTCGGCACGGCGCAGGCGCCCCGGATCGGAGGGGTCGCGGCAGCGGCTCAGACGTCGTCGAGGTCGGCCGGCAGGTTCGCGTCGGTGCCCGGGAGGCCCTCGTCGACGGCCTTCTTGTCGGCCATGGCGAGCAGGCGGCGGATGCGGCCCGCGACGGCGTCCTTCGTCATGGGCGGGTCGGCGTGGTGGCCGAGCTCGTCGAGGCTGGAGTCGCGGAACCGGAGGCGGAGGTCGCCCGCGTACTTGAGGTGCTCCGGGATGTCCGGGCCGAGGATCTCCATGGCCCGCTCGACACGCGCGCACGCGGCGACGGCGGCCTGGGCGGAGCGGCGGAGGTTCGCGTCGTCGAAGTTGACGAGCCGGTTCGCGGTGGCGCGGACCTCGCGGCGCTGGCGCATCTCCTCCCAGTTGAGGACGGTGCCCTGGGCGCCCATGACGCGCAGCATCTGCCCGATGGCGTCGCCGTCGCGGATCACGACGCGGTGCACGCCGCGGACCTCGCGGGCCTTGGCGCTGACGTCGAGGCGGCCGGCGGCGCCGACGAGCGCCATGGCGGCCTCGTTGCCCGGGCAGGTGACCTCGAGGGCGGCCGATCGCCCCGGATCCGTGAGGGTGCCTGCGGCGAGGAACGCGCCTCGCCAGACGGCCGCGATCTCCTCGCGCGAGCCCGTGGTGAGGCGGTTCGGGAGGCCGCGGATCGGGCGACGGCGGGCGTCGAGCAGGCCCGTCTGGCGGGCGAGCGTCTCGCCGCCCTCCATCACGCGGACCAGGTAGTGCGTGGCGCGGCGCATGCCGGAGGCCGGGACCACCGAGATGTCGCTGCGCACTCCGTACAGCTCCGCGAGGTCCTTGCGGACGCGGCGGGCCAGCATGGGGGTGTCGAGCTCTGACTCCACCGCGATGCGGTTGGAGATGAGGTGGAGCCCGCCGGAGAAGCGCAGGATGGTGGCCAGCTCGGCGGCCCTCACCGTGGTCTTGCTGACCTCGACGCGTGACAGTTCTTCCTTGACGTCCGAGGTCAGAGGCAAATGCTTACTCCCTTGATGAGATGGGTGCCCTACTCCCGGCCGAGGTCGCGGTGCTTCGTGCTGACAGCGACGCCGGGAAGGGCGCGGAGGAGGCTGGAGAGCTCCTCGGCGACGGCCACCGAGCGGTGCTTGCCGCCGGTACAGCCGATAGCGATCGTAGCGTGTCTCTTGTTCTCGCGCTGGTACCCCGCGAGCACCGGGGAGAGCGCGCGGGCGTAGGCCCGGACGAACTCCTCAGCCCCCTCCTGGCCCAGCACGTACTCGCTGACGGCCTTGTCACGACCCGTCAGCGGGCGGAGCTCCGGGGTCCAGAACGGGTTCGGCAGGAATCGCATGTCGGCCACCATGTCGGCGTCCGCCGGGGTCCCGTACTTGAAGCCGAAGCTCATGACGGTGACGCGCACGCCGGCGTCGTCCGCGCCGCTGAACTGCTCGGTGATGGCCGTGGCCAACTGGTGGATGTTGAGCTCGGAGGTGTCGATGACGAGGTCGCTGGCCTCGCGGATCTCGATCATGCGCGCGCGCTCGGCCGCGATGCCGTCGAGCAGCGTGCCGTTGCCCTGGAGCGGATGCGGTCGGCGCACCTGCTCGAAGCGCCGCACGAGCGCCGCGTCGGTCGCCTCGAGGAAGAGGACCCGGAGCCGGGGACCCGTGCCGAACGTCTGGAGGATGTCGCGCAGCTCGGAGAAGAAGTCGCCGCCGCGGACGTCGACCACCGCGGCGATCTTGGGGAGGGACGTTCCCGCACGGCCGGCGAGCTCGACGAGCGGCTTGAGCATCTGCGGCGGGAGGTTGTCGACCACGTACCAGCCGAGGTCCTCCAGCGCGTTGCCGACGGTGGAGCGGCCCGCGCCGGACATGCCCGTGACGATCATGACGTCCTGCTGGGGGTTCTCCACGCTCATGCGGGCTTGCACCTCTCGTCGCGCTGTCGGTGGATCCAGTCTAGGTGCGACCCACGACCCCGGGTCGGGCCCGGTCAGGAGCGGAGGCGCTCGTAGACGGCCTGGGCGAGCGTCGGTCCGATGGTGCGGACCGCGGCGATCTCCTCCACCTCGGCCTGCTTGAGCTTCGCGACCGAGCCGAACTGCTGGAGCAGGCGCTGCACGCGCGACGGCCCGAGTCCCGGGATCTCGTTGAGCACCGACGTGATGTCGCGCTTCCGTCGGGCGCGCTGGTGCGTGATCGCGAACCGGTGCGCCTCGTCGCGGATGCGCTGGATGAGGAAGAGGGCGTCGCTGTTGCGCGGCAGGATGATGGGGTAGTCGGAGTCCGGCAGCCAGATCTCCTCGAGGCGCTTCGCGATTCCCGCGAGCTGGATCCCCGTGACGCCCGACTCCTCGAGCGCCCGCTGGGCGGCGGCGACCTGCGGCTGCCCGCCGTCGACGATGAGCAGGTTCGGGCTGTAGGAGAACTTGTTGACCGGGGGCGCCTCGCCGAGCTCGGGCGGAGCGGCATCCGCCGGCACCTCCGCCTCCTTGCCGAGGTAGGCGAGGCGGCGCGTGATGACCTGGTGGATGGACTCGGTGTCGTCCGTGGAGTCGGCGATGTTGAAGCGGCGGTACTGGTCCTTGCGCGGCAGGCCGTCCTCGAAGACCACCATGGACGCGACGATGTTCGTGCCGCTCAGGTGCGAGACGTCGTAGCACTCCATGCGCAGCGGCGCGTCGGGCATGCCGAGCGCCTCCTGGATGTCGGCCAGCGCCTTCGAGCGCGTGGTGAAGTCGGAGCTGCGGCGCGTCTTGTAGAGCATGAGCGCGTTCTGCGCGTTGGTCGCCGCCGTCTGCGCGAGCGCGGCCTTGTCCCCGCGCTGGGCGACCCGGAGGTCGACCTGCCACGAGCTCGGGCGCCCCCGGCGGACGGTGCCGTCGTCCTCCCCCGCCGCCCGTCGCTGGCTCAGCCAGAGCTCGAGCTCGGCGGCGTCGGCCGGCAGCTCCGGGACGAGGACCTCGCGCGGCGGATGGGCCTCGTCCTCGTAGGCGTTGTGGAGCACGGTCTCGACGAGCTCCCCGATGCCGATGTCGAGCTCCTTGTCGACCACCCACGTGCGCGTGCCCCGGATGCGTCCGCCGCGCACCATGAACTGCTGGACCGCCGCGGCCAGCTCGTCCGCGGCGATGCCGAAGACGTCCGCGTCGACACGGTCGTCGAACACGACCGCGGTCTTCGAGAGCGCGGCCTCGAGGGCGCCGATGTCGTCGCGGTGGCGGGCGGCGGCCTCGTAGTCCATCTCCGCGGCGGCGTCCTTCATCCGCTGGGTGAGCTGGCCCACGTACTTCGAGTCGTTGCCCGCCATGAAGCTCACGAAGTCGTCCGCGATCTCGCGGTGCTCCTCCTCCGAGACGCGGCCGACGCAGGGCGCCGCGCAGCGGCCGATGTCGCCCAGCAGGCACGGGCGGTTGGTCTGGCGGGCGCGCTTGAAGGTGCTCTCGGAGCAGGACCGCACGGGGAAGACCTTGAGCATGTGATCGACCGTCTCCCGGATGGCCCACACCTTCGTATACGGCCCGAAGTACTTGGCGCCGCGGATCTTCCGGTTGCGGGTGACCATGACCCGCGGGTACTCCTCGCCCAGCGTGACCGCCAGGTACGGGTACGACTTGTCGTCCCGGAACTTGACGTTGAAGGGCGGGTCGAACTCCTTGATCCACGTGAACTCGAGCTGCAGAGCCTCGAACTCGCTGCCGACCACGGTCCACTCCACCCCGGCCGCGGACGTGACCATGCGACGGGTGCGCTCGTGCAGGCTCTCGAGCGGCGCGAAGTAGTTGGCGAGGCGGGCCCGGAGGTTGTTCGCCTTGCCCACGTAGAGCACGCGGTCCGCGGCGTCGCGGAAGCGGTACACGCCCGGCGACGTGGGGATCTCCCCCGCCGCCGGACGGTACCCGACGGTGTCGGCGCGGGCCATCAGACGGCCGCGCGCTCCTCGCGCGCACGCGACGACGCGACCGCGGAGGCCTCCGCCTCGGCCTCGAATACCTCGCGGAGGAACCCGCCGGTGTAGCTCTCCGGCACCGTGGCGAGGTGCTCGGGGGTCCCCGTCGCCAGGACAGTGCCGCCGCCCGCGCCGCCCTCGGGGCCCATGTCGATGAGCCAGTCGGCGGACTTGATGACGTCGAGGTTGTGCTCGATGACGATGACGGTGTTGCCCTTGTCGACCAGGCCGTTGAGCACGAGCAGGAGCTTGCGCACGTCCTCGAAGTGGAGCCCCGTGGTCGGCTCGTCGAGCACGTAGACGCTGCGCCCGTTCGACCGTCGCTGCAGCTCCGTCGACAGCTTGACGCGCTGCGCCTCGCCGCCGGAGAGGGTCGTGGCGCTCTGCCCGAGACGCACGTAGCCGAGGCCCACGTCGACGAGCGTCTTCATGAAGCGGTGGATGGCCTGAATCGGCTCGAAGAACTCCGCCGCCTCGCTGATGGACATGTCGAGCACCTCCGCGATGCTCTTGCCCTTGTAGTGCACGCTCAGGGTGTCGCGGTTGTAGCGCGCTCCCCCGCACACCTCGCACGCCACGTACACGTCGGGCAGGAAGTTCATCTCGATCTTGATGGTGCCGTCGCCGGAGCACGCCTCGCAGCGCCCGCCCTTGACGTTGAAGCTGAAGCGGCCGGGCAGGTAGCCGCGCGCCTTGGCCTCGGTGGTCTCGGCGAACAGGGTGCGGATCCGGTCGAACACGCCCGTGTAGGTGGCCGGGTTCGAGCGCGGGGTGCGGCCGATGGGGTTCTGGTCGACGTGGACGACCTTGTCGAGGTTCTCGAGACCCGTGACGCGGGCGTGCTTGCCCGGGACCTTGCGCGCGCCGTTGAGCTCGTTGGCGAGCACGCGGTACAGGATGTCGTTCACGAGCGACGACTTGCCCGATCCGCTGACGCCCGTGACGGCCGTGAGCGTGCCGAGCGGGAACGCCGCCGTGACGTTCTGCAGGTTGTTGGCGCGGGCGCCCACCACCTGGATCTGCCTCTTCCTGTCGATCTTGCGGCGCTTCGCCGGCGTCGCGATGGCTCGACGGCCCGCGAGGTAGTCGCCCGTGAGCGACTCGCGGTTCTCGATGAGACCCGCGTAGGAGCCGGAGTGGACGACCTTGCCGCCGTTGACGCCCGCGCCCGGTCCGATGTCGACGATCCAGTCGGCCGTGCGGATGGTGTCCTCGTCGTGCTCGACGACGATGAGCGTGTTGCCGAGATCGCGCAGCTTCACGAGCGTCTCGATGAGCCGGCGGTTGTCGCGCTGGTGCAGCCCGATGGAGGGCTCGTCGAGCACGTAGAGCACGCCCGTGAGACCGGAGCCGATCTGCGTGGCCAGGCGGATGCGCTGCGCCTCGCCGCCCGAGAGCGACGCCGCGGCGCGCGCCAGGTTGAGGTAGTTGAGACCCACCTCGATGAGGAAGTCGAGCCGCACTCGGATCTCGCGCAGCACCTGCGCGGCGATGTGCGCCTCGCGATCGGTGAGCTCGAGCTGCGCCATGAAGGTCTGCGCGTCGGAGAGGCTCATCTCCGCGACGTCCGCGATGTTCGCGCCGTGCACGAGCACCGCGAGCACCTCGGGCTTCAGGCGCTTGCCGTCGCACACCGGGCACGGGATCTCGCGCAGGTACTCGCCCCAGCGGGCGCGCTGGTTGTCGGTCTCGGCCTGGGCGAACTGGCGCTCGATGTAGGGCATGACGCCCTCGAAGCCGGAGGAGTAGGTCATCTCGCGGCCGTAGCGGTTCTTCCACTTGACCTGGACCTCGAAGTCGTTGCCGCGGAGGACCGCCTCGCGGACCTCCTCCGACAGCTTCCGCCAGGGCGTGGTGAGCGAGAACTTCAGATCGCGCGCGAGGCCCGCGAGCAGCTTCTCGTAGTACTGGAAGAGGCCCTTGCCCTGCGTGGTCCACGGCAGGATGACCCCGTCGGCGATACTCAGCGACTCGTCGCCGATGAGCAGCTCCTGGTCGACCGACATGCGCGTGCCGAGGCCCGAGCACTCGGGGCAGGCGCCGAACGGGGCGTTGAAGGAGAACGTGCGCGGCTCGATCTCGGTGAGCTGGATCGGGTGGTTGTTCGGGCAGGACAGCTTCTCCGAGTACGTCTGGAGGCCGGCGGGGCCCTCGACGTCGACGAAGTCGATCATCACGATGCCGTCGGTGAGGCGGAGCGCGGTCTCGAGCGAGTCGGTGAGGCGCCCGAGGATGTCGTCGCTCGCGACGAGCCGGTCGACCACGACCGAGATGTCGTGCTTGTACTGCTTCTTGAGCTTGGGCGGCGAGCTGAGCTGGATGAGCTCCCCGTCGACGATGGCGCGCGAGTAGCCGCCCGAGGCGAGCTCGGCGAAGAGGTCGACGAACTCCCCCTTCTTCTGCGACACGATGGGGCTGACGATCTGGTACCTGGTGCCGGTCTCCAGCTCCATGAGCTGGTCGGCGATCTGCTGCACCGTCTGCCGCGAGATGCGCTCCCCGCACACGGGGCAGTGGGCGACGCCGATGCGGGCCCAGAGGAGGCGCATGTAGTCGAAGATCTCGGTGATGGTGCCGACCGTGGACCGCGGGTTGCGGTTCGTGGACTTCTGGTCGATGGAGACCGCGGGGCTCAGCCCCTCGATGAAGTCGACGTCCGGGCGGTCGACCTGCCCGAGGAACTGACGCGCGTACGCCGACAGCGACTCGACGTAACGGCGCTGCCCCTCGGCGAAGATCGTGTCGAACGCGAGGGACGACTTGCCGGACCCGGACAGGCCCGTGAAGACGACGAGCGAGTCGCGCGGGATGTCGAGGTCGACGTCGCGGAGGTTGTGGACGCGAGCGCCGCGGACGCTCAGGAGGGACGAGGACTCGACGGGGGAGATGGACACCCGTCCATCGTATGCGTCGCCACCGACACCTCCGACGGCGCGGGGGTCGGCGGCCATGGCCGCTCCCCCACGCCGACCCGTCAGGACAGGTGCCCGGCCTTCTCCATCTGCCGGAGCTCCCGCTTGAGGTCACCCAGCTCGTCGCGGAGGCGTGCCGCGAGCTCGAACTTGAGCTCGCCCGCGGCCTGCAGCATCTGGTCGTTGAGGTCGGAGATGATCGTCTCCAGCTCGTTCGCCCCTGCTGCCGCCTTGCCCTCGCGTCGGAGGTTCGGCGTGGGCGAGCGCTTGCCGCCGCCGCGCCCCTCGAGCATCTTCTTCGTGTCCTCGCCCTCGCGCGCCAGGATCTCCGTGATGTCGGCGATGCGCTTGCGCAGCGGGGTGGGGTCGATGCCGTGCTCGGTGTTGTACGCGACCTGCCTCTCGCGACGCCGGTCGGTCTCCTCGATGGCGCGCTTCATGCTGTCGGTGAGGACGTCGGCGTACATGTGCACCTCGCCGGAGACGTTGCGCGCCGCGCGGCCGATGGTCTGGATGAGCGACGTGGACGACCGCAGGAAGCCCTCCTTGTCGGCGTCGAGGATGGCGACGAGCGACACCTCCGGCAGGTCGAGGCCCTCGCGCAGCAGGTTGATGCCGACCAGCACGTCGTAGATGCCGGCGCGCAGCTCGCTGAGCAGCTCGACGCGGCGGAGCGTGTCGACGTCCGAGTGGAGGTAGCGCACGCGCACGCCCGCCTCGGCGAAGTAGTCGGTGAGCTCCTCGGCCATCTTCTTGGTGAGGGTGGTGACGAGGATGCGCTCGTCCTTCTCCACCCGGATGCGGATCTGCTCCAGCAGGTCGTCGATCTGGCCCTTCGTGGGCTTCACCACGATGGCCGGGTCCACCAGACCCGTGGGGCGGATGATCTGCTCGACCACGCCGTCGCCCATGCCGAGCTCGTACTTGCCGGGCGTCGCCGACATGTACACGGTCTGCGGCACGCGCTCGGTGAACTCGTTCCACTTCAGCGGCCGGTTGTCGAGCGCGCTGGGCAGGCGGAAGCCGTGCTCCACGAGCGTGCGCTTGCGCGACGAGTCGCCCTCGAACATGGCGCCGATCTGCGGGACCGTCACGTGCGACTCGTCGATGACCACGAGGAAGTCGTCCGGGAAGTAGTCGAGCAGGCAGTGCGGGGCCTCCCCCGCATCACGCCCGTCGATGTGCCGCGAGTAGTTCTCGATGCCGGAGCAGAAGCCGATCTGCTGCATCATCTCGATGTCGAAGTTGGTGCGCATGCGCAGCCGCTGGGCCTCGAGCAGCTTGCCCTCGCGCTCGAGCACGGCGAGCCGCTCCTCCAGCTCCTGCTGGATGGTGCCGATGGCCCGCTGCATGACCTCGGTCTCGGCCACGTAGTGCGACCCCGGGAACACGGACACCGAGTCCATCTTGCGGACCACGTCGCCCGTGAGCGGGTGCAGCGTGTACAGCGCCTCGATCTCGTCGCCGAACATCTCGATGCGGATGGCCAGCTCCTCGTACATGGGGATGATCTCGATGGTGTCGCCGCGCACGCGGAAGTTGCCGCGCGAGAAGTCGACGTCGTTGCGCTGGTACTGCATGGAGACGAACTTGCGGATGAGGGTGTCGCGGTTGATCTGCATGCCCACCTGGAGCGCGACCATCGCGTTCATGTACTGCTCGGGCTGGCCGAGGCCGTAGATGCAGGACACCGTGCTCACCACGACCACGTCGCGACGGCTCAGCAGCGAGTTGGTGGTGGAGTGGCGCAGGCGCTCGACCTCGGCGTTGACCGACGAGTCCTTCTCGATGAAGGTGTCGGTCTGCGGCACGTACGCCTCGGGCTGGTAGTAGTCGTAGTAGGAGACGAAGTACTCGACCGCGTTGTCCGGCATGAGCTCGCGGAACTCCGTCGCGAGCTGGGCGGCGAGGGTCTTGTTGTGGGCGAGGATGAGCGTGGGCCGCTGCACCTGCTCGATGAGCCAGGCCGCGGTCGCGGACTTGCCGGTGCCGGTCGCGCCCAGGAGCACGACATCCGGCTCGCCGGCGTTGACCCGGCCCGCCAGCTCGGCGATGGCCGTGGGCTGATCGCCGCTCGGGGAGTACTCGCTGACGACCTTGAAGGGGCGCACGGACCGGGTGGGCTGCATGCTCCCGAGTCTACGAGCGGCCTCCGACACCGCCGGACAGGTTCGCCCAGAGCCGATCCGTCTGCTCGAGCGTCGACGCCAGCGAGACGCCGGAGTCGATGACGTCGTCGGCGACCGCGAGGCGCTCCTCGTCGGACGCCTGCAGGGCGATGCGGCGCTCGGCCTCCTCGGGGGCCATGCCGCGGAGCTCGACGAGCCGACGGATCCGCTCCTCGCGCGGGGCGTGCACCACGACGATCCGCTCGAACTCGTCGCCGCGGCCGGACTCCACGAGGAGCGGGATGTCGTAGACGACGATCGCGTCGGGATCGGCCTCCCCCGCCTCTGCCATGCGCTGCGCGGAGAGGGCGCGGACGGCCGGATGGGTGATGGCCTCGAGGTCGCGGCGGGCGTCGGGATCCTGGAACACGATCGCCCCGAGGGCCGCCCGGTCCAGCGCGCCGTCGGCGGCGAGGACGGCATCCCCGAAGCGGCGGGCGATGTCCGCCAGCGCGGGCGAGCCCGGCTCGACGACCTCGCGGGCCAGCCGGTCGGCGTCGATGCGCACCGCACCGAGCTCCGCCAGCCGGTCGGCCACCACCGTCTTGCCCGCGGCGATGCCGCCCGTCAGTCCGATCACGCGCATGGATCCAGCCTAGGCGCGGGCAGGACGAGCCGCGTCCCGCGCGGGCCCCGCACGACGGAGGCCACCCTCCCCGAAGGGAGAGCGGCCTCGTCGTGGTGCGGGTGGGACTACTTCGAGCTGGACAGCTTCTCGCGCAGGGCGGCGAGGCTCTCGTCGTCCGCCAGCGTGCCGGCGCCCGTCGAGTCGCTCGTGAAGCCGGGGCCGGCGGACGTGATGCCCGTGTCGGCCGCCTCGGCCTCGGCTGCTGCCGCGACCTGCTTCTTGTGGGCCTCCCAGCGGGCCTGAGCGGCGGCGTACTGCTGCTCCCAGGTCTCGCGCTGGGCCTCGAAGCCCTCCTTCCACTCGTTGGTCTCCGGGTCGAAGCCCTCGGGGTACTTGTAGTTCCCCTGGTCGTCGTACTCGGTGAGCATGCCGTAGAGGGCGGGGTCGAACTCGGTGCCCTCGGGGTCGACGCCGTCGTTGGCCTGCTTGAGGCTCAGCGAGATGCGGCGACGCTCGAGGTCGATGTCGATGACCTTGACGAACACCTCGTCACCGACGGACACGACCTGCTCGGCGAGCTCGACGTGCTTGCCGGAGAGCTCCGAGATGTGCACGAGGCCCTCGATGCCCTCGGCCACGCGGACGAACGCACCGAACGGCACCAGCTTGGTGACCTTGCCGGGCGCGACCTGGCCGATGGCGTGCGTGCGGGCGAAGACCTGCCACGGGTCCTCCTGCGTCGCCTTGAGCGACAGCGACACGCGCTCGCGCTCCAGGTCGACCTCGAGGATCTCGACGGTCACCTCCTGGCCCACCTCGACGACCTCGCTGGCGTGCTCGATGTGCTTCCAGCTGAGCTCGGAGACGTGCACGAGGCCGTCGACGCCGCCCAGGTCCACGAACGCGCCGAAGTTGACGATCGAGGAGACCACGCCCTTGCGGACCTGGCCCTTCTGGAGGTTGTTGAGGAACGTGCTGCGGCTCTCGGACTGCGTCTGCTCGAGCAGGGCGCGACGCGACAGGACCACGTTGTTGCGGTTCTTGTCGAGCTCGAGGATCTTGGCCTCGATCTCCTGGCCGAGGTACGGCGTGAGGTCGCGGACGCGGCGCAGCTCGATGAGCGAGGCCGGGAGGAAGCCGCGGAGGCCGATGTCCACGATGAGGCCGCCCTTGACGACCTCGATGACGGTGCCGGTGACGACGCCGTCGGACTCCTTGATCTTCTCCACGTCGCCCCACGCACGCTCGTACTGCGCGCGCTTCTTGGACAGGATCAGACGGCCTTCCTTGTCCTCCTTCTGGAGGACGAGGGCCTCGACGGTGTCGCCGACCTTGACGACCTCCGTGGGGTCGACGTCGTGCTTGATGCTCAGCTCACGCGAGGGGATGACGCCCTCGGTCTTGTAGCCGACGTCGATCAGGACCTCGTCCCGGTCGATCTTCACGACGGTGCCCTCGATGAGGTCTCCGTCGTTGAAGAACTTCAGTGTCTTCTCGACCGCGGCGAGGAAGTCCTCAGCAGATCCGATGTCGTTGATCGCGACCTGCTTGGGCGCCTTGTCGGTCGTTGCGATTGTCATGTAGTTAGTGCTCCAGGATGGGCATGAATAAGGCCGCTGGCGCGGACCCGCGCGGGTACCGGTCGAGCGGCGGACGGATGGGTCGTCGCAGAACTGCGACAGTCGATCTTAGACCCGGCCCCCGAGCCGGGACAACCGCGCCGCGCACGTCGGCGCGCCGTGACCGTCCTGCCCGCGCCGAGGGCCGCGACTCAGCGCAGGACAGCGGCGCGGAGCGTGTCGAGGCCGACTCCGCCGATGTCGAGCGCGCGGCGGTGGAACTCGCGGATGTCGAACGCGGCACCCTCGCGGCGGCGGGTCTCGTCGCGGAGGTCCTCCCAGATGCGCTGGCCCACCTTGTACGAGGGGGCCTGCCCCGGCCAGCCGAGGTAGCGGTTGACCTCGAAGCGCACGAAGGACGGATCCATGTTGACGTTGCGGCCCATGAAGTCGAAGGCGAACTCGGCGTCCCAGGCGGCCTCGCCGTTGGGCCGCGTCTTGCCGAGGTGCACGCCGATGTCGAGCACCACGCGGGCGGCGCGCATGCGCTGGCCGTCGAGCATGCCGAGGCGGTCGGCGGGGTCGTCGAGGTAGCCGAGCTCCTGCATCAGGCGCTCGGCGTACAGGGCCCAGCCCTCCGCGTGGCCCGACGTGCCCGCGAACCGGCGCCAGGTGTTGAGCTCCGCCTTGTTGAAGGTGGCCTGCGCGATCTGCAGGTGGTGGCCCGGGACGCCCTCGTGGTACACGGTCGTGAGCTCGCGCCAGGTGTCGAACTCGGTGACGCCCTCGGGCACCGACCACCACATGCGGCCGGGGCGGCTGAAGTCGTCGGCGGGGCCCGAGTAGTAGATGCCGCCCTCCTGCGTCGGGGCGATCATGCACTCCAGCGCCCGGATCTCCTCGGGGATGTCGAAGTGCGTGCGGCCGAGCTCCTCGACCGCGCGGTCGCTCGTCTCCTGCATCCACGCGCGCAGGGCGTCCGTGCCGTGGAGCTTCCGCGAGGCGTCGCCGTCGAGGTGGGCGATGGCCTCGAGCACGCTCGCGCCCGGGAGGATCTCGCGCGCGATGGCCTCCTGCTCCTCGACCATGCGGGCCAGCTCGCCGACGCCCCACTCGTACGTCTCGTCGAGGTCGACCTCGGCGCCGAGGAAGGAGCGCGAGCGGAGGGCGTACTGCTCGCGGCCCACCGCGTCGGCCTCGCGGCCGGCGGGCTCGAGCTCGGTGCCGAGGAACGCCGCCAGGCGCGCGTAGGCGGTGCGGGCCTCCTCGGCGCGGGCACCGAGGTCGCGCCGGAGCGACTCGGGCAGCTCGCCCGAGTCGGGCCGCGCGTCCTCCGCGAAGGAGCGGAAGAAGCCGTCGGGCGCGGCCTGCCGCTCGACCTGGCCGAGCACCTCGCGGATCTGCCGCTTCGCCGGGGTCTGTCCCCGGCGCACGCCCTCGCGGAGCGTCTCGATGTAGCCGTCGACGGCGCCGGACACGTTGCCGAGGCGTGCGGCCAGGTGCTCCCAGTCGCCCTCGGTGGCCGTGGGCGAGATGTCGAACACCTCGCGGATGCCCTGCGCGGGCGAGGCGATGACGTTGAGGTCGGACAGGTGGACGCCCGCGTCGTGCATCTCGACGTCGAGCTCCAGCTCGCGCGTGAGGTCCATGCGGGTGACCTCGTCCACCGCGTCGACGGGACGGGCGTCAGCGAGCTGCCGGATGACCGCGCGCGCCGCCTCGGCGTGCGCCGCGTGGCCCGCGGGCGACGTGTCGCCGTACTCGCCCTCGCGTCCCGGGCGGCCGAGGTAGACGCGCTCCTCGGGGTGCAGCTCGAGCGACGCGTCGATCCACCCCTCGGCGATCCGGTCGATGTCCGTCTGCGGTCGGGGGGCCTTCGGCGTCGTCGTCATCCCTCGACCGTACCGGCTCCCAGCAGCGACCGGACGGCCGCGGGATCGGTGGCGCCACGCAGCCGCTCGGCGCACACGGGGTCGAGCAGGATCTCCGCGAGCCGCGACAGCAACGCGATGTGGCCGCCGCCCGTGGCCGCGATGCCGATGACGATGCGGACGTCGTGTCCGTCCCAGTCGACGCCGTCGGGGAGGCGCAGGACGCTGATGGCGTCGGCCCGCACCAGATCGCGTCCGGCGGCGAGCGTGCCGTGCGGGACGGCGACGCCCTCGCCGACGAAGGTCGAGACGGAGCGCTCGCGCTCGACCATCGCGTCGACGTAGCCCGGGTCGACGGCGCCCGCCGCCACCAGGGCCTCGCCCGCCTGGCGGATGGCGGCCTCGCGATCGGCGGCGTGCGCGTCGAGCCGGATGGACCCGTCCGCGAGGAGGTCCGAGAGTCGTCCGTTCGTCATGCCGTGGTGCTCCTCGTGCTCGGGGTGGATGGGGACGGATGCCCGTCGGTCAGTGCGCGGCGGCGGCCCACGAGTCGCCGCGGCCCACCTGCACCTCGAGCGGCACGCGGAGGTCGGCGGCGTGCGCCATGCGGTCGGTGACGATGCCCTCGAGCGCGTCCCACTCCCCCGCGGCGACCTCGAGGATGAGCTCGTCGTGCACCTGGAGCAGCATGCGCGACGCCATGCCCTGCTCGCGCATGTCGGCTTCGATGCGGATCATCGCGATCTTCATGATGTCGGCCGCGGAGCCCTGGATGGGCGCGTTGAGAGCGGCCCGCTCCGCGTTGTCGCGCAGGACGCGGTTCGGGCTCGTGAGGTCGGGGAACGGGCGGCGTCGGCCGAAGATGGTCTCCGTGTAGCCCGCGGCGCGCGCCTCCTCCACGACCTGGCGGAGGTAGTCGCGCACCGAGCCGAAGCGCGCGAAGTAGTCGGTCATGAGCTGCTTCGCCTCGGACGACGGGATGCGCAGCTGCTTCGACAGGCCGAACGCGCTGAGCCCGTAGGCCAGGCCGTAGCTCATGGCCTTGACCTTCGTGCGCATCTCGGCGCTCACGTCGGCAGGCGTGACGCCGAAGATGCGGGATCCCACGAAGCGGTGCAGGTCCTCCCCCGCCGCGAACGCCTCGATGAGGCCCTCGTCGCCGGAGAGGTGCGCCATGATCCGCATCTCGATCTGCGAGTAGTCGGCCGTGAGCAGCGTCTCGTAGCCCTCGCCGACGCGGATGGCGCTGCGGATGCGGCGGCCCTCCTCGGTGCGGACGGGGATGTTCTGCAGGTTGGGGTCGTTCGAGGAGATGCGGCCCGTGGTCGTGCCGGTCTGCACGTAGGTGGTGTGGATCCGCTCGTCGTCGCCGATGCCGCGCTCGAGCGTCTGGATGATCTGACGCAGCTTGCTCGCGTCGCGGTGCTCGAGCAGCAGGTCGAGGAACGGGTGCGGGTTCGACGCCCGCAGGTCGGCGAGGGCCCCCGCGTCGGTGGAGAAGCCCGTCTTGTTGGCGCGCGTCTTCGGCATGCCGAGCTGGTCGAAGAGCACCTCCTGCAGCTGCTTGGGCGAGCCGAGGTTGATCTCCTTGCCGATCTCCGCGAAGGCGCGCTGGGCGAGGTCGGTGATGCGCTCCTGCAGCTGCGCGGACAGCTCGCCGAGCCCCGCCCGGTCGGTGGCGACGCCGCGCAGCTCCATCTCCACCAGCACGAGGAGCGTCGGCATCTCGATGTCGACCATGACCCCGAGGGTGCGCTCGTCGAGCACCTGACGCAGGGCCTCCTCGACCCGGAGCGTGTACCAGGCCTCGACGGGGGCGGTGAGCGCCTCCGTCTCCGGCACGAGCTGGTTGGCGTCGGGCTCGGGCAGGTCCTCCAGCAGGTACCTGCTGACGAGCGCGGCCAGCGTCTTGTCGGTGAAGCCCGGACGCAGGAGCCACCCGGCCACGAGCACGTCGAACGCGAGCCCCGAGACGGCGAGTCCGGCGCGGCGCATCGCCTTCACCTGGACCTTCGCGTCGGCCATGATCTTGGGCGCATCGCTCGCGAGCCAGCGCTCGAACGGCGCGTAGTCCGCGCGGCCCGACTGCCACGGCAGGCTCACGGACTCGGTGGCGCTGGCGATGCCGAAGCCGACGGGTGTCCCGTCCTGCGTCTCCACCGTGAGACCGAGGCCGTGCGGCGACGCGGCGCTCTGCGTCGCGATCCACTTCGCCAGCTCCTCGTCGAGCAGCTGCTGGGCGTGCGGGGCGGCCGGCGCCGTGGACGGCTCCTGCTCGACCGCGCCCACGGGCGTGTCGGCGCTCGACGCGGAGGCACCCGATCCCTCGAGCTTCAGGACGCGGTCGAGCAGCTGCTTGAACTCCAGCACCTGGAACACCTCGCGGAGCGCGGGCTCGTCGATGGGCTTCCGCTCGAGGTCGTCGGGCCCGAGGGGCAGCTCCACGTCGGTGAGGAGGCGGTTGAGCCGGCGGTTGCGGATGACGTTCTCGTACTGCGCGCGCAGGTTGTCGCCGACCTTGCCCGAGATCTCGTCGCGGTGCTCCAGGACGGCGTCGAGCGAGCCGTACTGGTTCAACCACTTGACCGCGGTCTTCGGGCCGACCTTGTCGACGCCGATGAGGTTGTCGCTCGTCTCCCCCACGAGGGCCGCGATGTCCGGGTACATCTCCGGCTGCACGCCGTACTTCTCGAACACCTTCTCGGCGTCGTAGCGCGTGAGCTGCGAGACGCCCTGGGTGGACGGGTAGAGCAGGGTGACGTCGTCGTTGACGAGCTGGATCGCGTCCCGGTCCCCGGAGACGACGAGGACGCGGTACCCCTGCTCCCGGCCCTGCGTGGCGAGGGTCGCGAGGATGTCGTCCGCCTCGTGGTCCTCCTTGGTGAGGGTGGGGATGTTCATGGTCTTCAGCGCGCGCTCGAGCAGCGGCACCTGCCCGGTGAACTCCACGGGCGTCTCGCCGCGCGTCCCCTTGTACTCCGGGTACTCGCGCGTGCGGAACGAGAAGCGCGAGATGTCGAACGCGACGCCGACGTGCGTGGGCTTCTCCTTCTGCAGGAGGTTGATGAGCATCGCGATGAAGCCGTGCACGGCGTTCGTGTGCTGCCCCTCGCGGTTCTGGAAGCTCTCCGCCGGCAGGGCGTAAAAGGCCCGGAACGCGAGGGAATGGCCGTCGATGACGAGGAGGGTAGGCTTTTCCGTGTTCGGCACGGGCCCAGCCTACCGAGGGCCCCCGACGCCGACCCGGCCTCGGAGGATCGCCCATGACCCAGCCCGCACCCGAGCCGTCCGCCACCGCGCGGCTCCTCCGCCAGCCCCAGGACGTGGGCGCGTTGGCCCAGAAGATGGGCATCGTCTTCCAGGAGCTCAGCCCCGAGCGATCCGTCGCCACCATGCCCGCGGAGGGGAACACGCAGCCCTACGGCGTGGTGCACGGCGGCGCGTACGTGGTGCTCGCGGAGTCGCTCGGATCCATGTCGGCCAACGTCCACGCCGGTCCCGACCGCGTGGCCTTCGGCATCGAGCTCAACGCGAGCCACACGCGCTCCGCGACCGCCGGCACCATCACCGGGACCTGCACGGCGATCCACCTCGGCGGCACGCTCACCACGCACGAGATCGTGATGACCGACGACGAGGGACGGCGCCTGTCGACGGTGCGCATCACGAACATCATCCGCGAGCGCACGCCGCGCTGAGCGCCGTCCGGCCGGGCGCGACGCCCGGCGGGCGCGCTACTTCTTGGCGCTGAGCTGCTCGATGATGGCCTGGGCCACGTCGTGCATGGTGAGGCGGCGGTCCATGGACGCCTTCTGGATCCAGCGGAACGCCTCGGGCTCGGTGAGGCCCATCTTCTCGTTGAGCAGGCCCTTGGCCCGGTCGACGAGCTTGCGGGTCTCGAAGCGCTCGACGAGGTCGGACACCTCGGCCTCGAGCGTGATGATCTGCGCGTAGCGGGCCAGGGCGATCTCGATCGCGGGCAGCAGGTCGTTGGGCGTGAACGGCTTGACGACGTACGCCAGCGCGCCGGCCTCGCCCGCGCGCTCGACGAGCTCCTTCTGGCTGAAGGCCGTGAGGAGGACCACGGGCGCGATGTGGTTGCGGTTCAGGCGCTCGGCCGCGGAGATGCCGTCGAGCTGGGGCATCTTGACGTCCATGATGACGAGGTCGGGGCGCAGCTCGGTGGCCAGCGCGACGGCGGTCTCGCCGTCGCCGGCCTCGCCGACGACCTCGAAGCCGTTGTCGCGGAGGGTCTCCACGATGTCGAGGCGGATGAGCGACTCGTCCTCGGCGACGACGACACGGCGGGGGGCTGCGGGGGTTGCTTCCTGGTCACTCACGGATAGGAGCCTACGGTATCGTCGGCCGGGCCGGTGCGCGGCGGAGCGCGGGGATCCCCGCCGCGACGTCGCTCGTACCGGCCGTGCCGGATTGGCGGAATGGCAGACGCGGAGCACTCAAAATGCTCTGTCCGTGAGGGCGTGTGGGTTCGAGTCCCACATCCGGCACCGCATCCCGCGAGGGAGAAGCGAGAGGGCGGGCGACCATGTGGTCGCCCGCCCTCTGGCGTGCCGGCGGGGCCGGAGCCCCGCGTCGTCGTGCTACTTCTCGTAGGCCGGAGCCGCCTCGTTCACGGCGTCGCCGACGACGTGGACGCGCAGCTCGTTGGTCGAGCCGGCGATGCCGGGAGGGGACCCCGCGATGACGACGACCTTCTGGCCGACCTCGGCGAGTCCCTCCGCGAGGAGCACGTCGTCGACCTGGTGGAACATCTGGTCGGTGTGCGTGACCGGCTCGACGAGGTAGGACTGGACGCCCCACGAGAGCGCGAGGCGGCGGCGGATGCCCTCGTTCGGCGTGAACGCGAGGATCGGTATGCCGTTGCGGAGCCGGGTCATGCGACGCACGGAGTCGCCCGACTCGGTGAAGACGCAGAGGAACTTCGCCTCGACGAACTCGGCGACCTCGGCGGCCGCGAGCGTGATGGCCCCGCCCTGCGTGAAGGGGCGCGTGCCGAGCTTCGGGATGCGCTCCAGCCCGTGCTCCTCGGTGGACTCGATGATGCGCGCCATGGTCTTCACGGTGACGACGGGGAACTCTCCCACGCTCGTCTCGCCGCTCAGCATGAGCGCGTCGGCGCCATCGAGCACCGCGTTGGCGCAGTCAGAGGCCTCGGCGCGCGTGGGGCGGGGGCTCGTGATCATCGACTCGAGCATCTGCGTCGCGACGATGACGGGCTTCGCCTTGCGACGGGCGAGCTCGACCGCGCGCTTCTGGACGATGGGGACGGCCTCGAGCGGCAGCTCGACGCCGAGGTCGCCACGGGCGACCATGATCGCGTCGAACGCGTCGACGATCTCCTCGAGCGCGTCGACCGCCTGCGGCTTCTCGACCTTGGCGACGACGGGGACGCGGCGGCCCTCCTCGTCCATGATCTCGTGCACGCGGACGATGTCGGACGCGTCGCGGACGAAGCTCAGCGCGATGAGGTCGGCGCCGAGGCGGAGGCCCCAGCGGAGGTCGGCCTCGTCCTTCTCGGACAGCGCGGGCACGTTGACCGCGACGCCCGGGAGGTTGATGCCCTTGTTGTTGCTCACGGTGCCCGCGACCTCGACCGTGGTCGTGACGCGGGTGCCGTCGGTGGAGACCACGCGGAGCGTGACCTTGCCGTCGTCGATGAGCAGCGGATCGCCCGCCTTCACGTCGCCGGGGAGGCCCTTGTAGGTGGTGGAGCAGATGTCCTTCGTGCCGAGGATGTCCTCGACCGTGATGACGAACGTGTCGCCGAAGGCCAGGTCGTGCGGGCCGTCGGAGAACTTGCCGAGGCGGATCTTCGGGCCCTGCAGGTCGACCAGGACCGCGACTGCGCGGCCCGCGTCGTCGGTGGCCTTCCGGATCGTGGAGTAGATGCCCTCGTGGACGTCGTACGTGCCGTGGCTCAGGTTCATCCGGGCCACGTCCACGCCGGCGTCGATGATGGCGCGGATGCTCTCATAGGAGCTGGTCGCGGGCCCGAGGGTCGCGACGATCTTCGCTCGTCTGGTCATGCTCTGTCTGTCTCGCGTTTCTGCGTCGCACACGGACGCGGTTCGGGTGAGTGGTCGCGGACGCGCGCGCAGGGCGCAGCGGCCGGGTCAGATGGAGAGAGCGCGGTCCGTGGGACGGACCGGGAACGGGAGCTCCGTGTCCCCCTCAAGGTACCGGTCGACGGCGGACGCCGCTGAACGTCCCTCCGCGATGGCCCAGACGATGAGGGACTGTCCGCGGCCCGCGTCGCCCGCGACGAACACGCCGGGCTGGTCGGTCTGGTAGTCCTCGTCGCGCGCCACGTTGCCGCGGTCGTCGAAGGGGACCTCCAGCTGGCGCTCCAGGGCGTCCTTCTCGGGGCCGGTGAAGCCGAGCGCGAGGAGCACGAGGTCGGCGGGGATCTCGCGCTCGGTGCCGGACTTCGGCACGCGACGCCCGTCGCGGAACTCCGTCTCGGCGACGCGGACAGCACGGACGTGCCCGTCGTCGTCCTTGAGGAACTCGACCGTGGTGGCGAGGTAGTGGCGCTCGCCGCCCTCCTCGTGCGCGCTCGACACCTCGAAGAGCGTGGGGTACGTCGGCCACGGCTGGTCGGGGCGGCGCTCCGTCGGCGGCTGCTGGCCGATGGCGAGGTTGGTGACCGAGGCCGCCTTCTGCCGGTGCGCGGTGCCGATGCAGTCCGCGCCCGTGTCACCCCCGCCGAGGACGACGACGTGCTTGCCCTCCGCGTGGATCTGCTCGGGCACCTGGTCCCCGGCCGTCGCGTGGTTGGACTGGCGCAGGTAGTCCATGGCGAAGTGCACGCCGTCGACGTCGCGGCCCGGGATGTCGAGGTCGCGGGGCACGAGCGCGCCCGTGCAGACGACGACCGCGTCGTAGCGGAGCCGCAGGTCGGACCAGGTGATGTCCTTCCCGATGTCGACGCCCGCGCGGAAGCGGGTGCCCTCGGCGGTCATCTGCGCGAGGCGCGCCTCGAGGTGCCGCTTCTCCATCTTGAAGTCGGGGATGCCGTAGCGCAGCAGACCGCCGATGCGGTCGTCGCGCTCGAAGACCGCGACCGTGTGGCCGGCGCGCGTGAGCTGCTGGGCGGCGGCGAGGCCGGCGGGGCCGGATCCGACGACCGCCACGGTCTTGCCCGTGAGGCGCTCGGGCGGATGCGGTTCGACCCAGCCGTTCTGGAAGGCGTCGTCGATGATCGACACCTCGACCTGCTTGATGGTCACGGGCGGCTGGTTGATGCCGAGCACGCACGAGCTCTCGCAGGGCGCGGGGCACAGGCGTCCCGTGAACTCCGGGAAGTTGTTCGTGGCGTGCAGGCGCTCGATGGCCTGCCGGCCCTCCCCGCGCCAGGTGAGGTCGTTCCACTCCGGGATGAGGTTGCCGAGCGGGCAGCCCTGGTGGCAGAACGGGATGCCGCAGTCCATGCACCGGCCGGCCTGGCGCACGAGCTCGCCGCGCTCCTGCTGCTCGTACACCTCCTTCCAGTCCATGAGGCGGACGGAGACGGGTCGGCGCTTCGGGAGCTCGCGCTCCGTCACCTTGAGGAAGCCCTTGGGGTCAGCCACCGGTCACCTCCAGGATGCGCTTCCACGCGACGTCGCCGTCGGGGTCGATTCCCTCGTCCACCGCGGTCTGGCGGGTGGCGAGGACGGCCGCGTAGTCCCGCGGCAGGATCTTGGTGAAGCGTTCCATGGAGGTCTCCGGCTCGGCGAGCAGGCGCTCGGCCACGGTGGATCCGGTCTCGGCGAGGTGCCGGCGGAGGAGGTCGAGCACGATCTCGGCGTCGGCGCTCCCGAGCGGATGCAGCTCGAGCTCACCCGACGAGAGGGCGTCGGTGTTGATGCGGTCGCGGTCGAGGTCGAGCACGTAGGCGGTGCCGCCCGACATGCCCGCGCCGATGTTGCGTCCGGTGCCGCCGAGCACGAGGGCGAGACCGCCCGTCATGTACTCCAGCGCGTGGTCGCCCACGGCCTCGACCACGGCGGTGGCACCGGAGTTGCGCACGAGGAACCGCTCCCCCACCATGCCGCGGATGAACATGGTGCCCTGGGTGGCGCCGTAGCCGATGACGTTGCCCGCGATGACGTTCTCCTCCGCGGGGAAGCCCGCCCTCGCGTCAGGCCGCACGACGATGTCGCCGCCGGACAGGCCCTTGCCCAGGTAGTCGTTGCTGTCGCCGACGAGGCGCAGCGTGATGCCGGACGGCATGAACGCGCCGAAGGACTGGCCGGCCGAGCCGCGGAGCGTGACGTCGATGGACCCCGTCGGGAGCCCGTCCACGCCGTGGCCCTTGGTGACGAGGTGGCCGAGCATCGTGCCGACCGCGCGCGCGGTGTTGCGCACGGGCAGATCGATCTCCACACGGCCGCCGTGGTCGAGCACGTCGCGGCTGAGGCGGATGAGCTCGTTGTCGAAGTGGTCCTCGAGCTCGTGGTCCTGCGCCCGGGCGTGCTTACGGGGCTCGTCGTCGGCGAACGTCGGGCCCACGAGGATCGGCGCGAGGTCGAGCCCGGACGCCTTCCAGTGGTCGACCGCGTCCTCGACGCCGAGCAGGTCGTTGCGGCCCACGATCTCGTCGAGCGAGCGGAAGCCGAGCGCCGCGAGGTGCTCGCGCACCTCCTGCGCGATGAACTCGAAGAAGTTGACGACGTGGTCCGCCTTCCCCGGGAAGCGCTTCCGCAGCTCCGGGTTCTGCGTGGCGACGCCCACGGGGCAGGTGTCGAGGTGGCAGACGCGCATCATGATGCAGCCGGAGACGACCAGCGGCGCGGTGGCGAAGCCGAACTCCTCGGCGCCGAGCAGCGCGCCGACGATCACGTCGCGGCCCGACTTCATCTGCCCGTCGACCTGGACGACCACGCGGTCGCGCATGCCGTTGAGGCGCAGGGTCTGCTGCGTCTCGGCGAGGCCGAGCTCCCACGGCGTGCCCGCGTGCTTGAGCGAATTGACGGGGCTCGCACCCGTGCCGCCGTCGTGGCCGGAGACCAGGATCACGTCGCTCAGCGCCTTCGCGACGCCCGCCGCGACCGCGCCGATGCCCGACTGGCTCACGAGCTTCGTGTGGATCCGGGCGGACGGGTTGGCGCGCTTGAGGTCGAAGATCAGCTGCTTGAGGTCCTCGATGGAGTAGATGTCGTGGTGCGGCGGTGGCGAGATGAGGCCCACGCCCGCGGTCGCGTGGCGCGTGCGGGCCACCCACGGGTAGACCTTGCCGGGCGGGAGCTGCCCGCCCTCGCCGGGCTTGGCGCCCTGCGCGAGCTTGATCTGGATGTCGTCCGCGTGCGTCAGGTACATGCTCGTGACGCCGAAGCGTCCGGATGCGACCTGCTTGATGGCGCTGCGGCGCTCCGGGTCGAGCAGGCGCTCGACGTTCTCGCCGCCCTCGCCCGTGTTCGACTTGGCGCCGAGCCGGTTCATCGCGATGGCGAGCGTCTCGTGCGCCTCCTCGGAGATCGAGCCGTAGCTCATCGCGCCCGTGGAGAAGCGCTTGACGATGTCGCTGATGGACTCCACCTCGTCGAGCGGCACGGGCGGCCGCGTGCCCGTGCGCAGGCGGAACATGCCGCGCAGCGTCATGAGGTCCTTCGACTGGGCGTCGACCATCGAGGTGTACTCGCGGAAGATGTCGTACCGGCGCATGCGCGTGGCGTGCTGGAGCCGGAAGATCGTGTCCGGGTTGAACAGGTGCGGGGAGCCGTCGCGGCGCCACTGGTACTCGCCGCCCGTCTGGAGCCGCTCGTGCGAGAGCACGGCGCCGTCCGTGGGGTAGGCGCTGCGGTGGCGCGCGGCGTTCTCGGCCGCGATGACGTCGATGCCGACGCCGCCGAGGCGCGTGGTGGTGCCGGAGAAGTACTGGTCCACCAGCTCCTGCGAGAGGCCGACCGCTTCGAAGCACTGGGCGCCCGCGTAGGAGGAGACCGTCGAGATGCCCATCTTGGACATGATCTTCAGCACGCCCTTGCCGAGGCCCTTGATGAGGTTGCGGGTGGCCTTCTCCGGCGTGACGCCCGTGAGCATGCCGCTGCGCACGAGGTCCTCGCACGACTCCATGGCGAGGTACGGGTTGACCGCGGAGGCGCCGTAGCCGATGAGCAGCGCGATGTGGTGCACCTCGCGCACGTCCCCGGCCTCGACCACGATGCCGACCTTCATGCGGGTCTGCTTGCGGATGAGGTGGTGGTGCACGGCCGCGATCATGAGAAGCGACGGGATGGGCGCGAGGTCGCGGGTGGAGTCGCGGTCCGACAGCACGATGAAGCGCGCGCCGTGCTCGATGGCGCGGTCGACCTCGTCGCACATGGCGTCGATGCGCTTCTGCATGGCGAGCGGTCCGTCGTCGACGCGGTACAGGCCGCTGACGATCGTCGTGGTGCGGCTGCCCGGCCGGTGGTCGATGTGGATGACCTTGGCGAGCTCGTCGTTGTCGATCACCGGGAAGTCGAGCACGACCTGCTCGGCGTGCTCGGGCCCCGCGTCGAGGAGGTTGCGCTGCGGGCCGAGGCCGAGGCGGAGGCTGGTGACGACCTCCTCGCGGATGGAGTCGAGCGGCGGGTTCGTGACCTGCGCGAACTGCTGCGTGAAGTAATCGAAGAGCAGGCGCGGGCGCTGCGACAGCACCGCGATGGGCGTGTCCGACCCCATGGCGCCGAGGGGCTCGGCCCCGACCTTCGCCATGGGCATGAGCAGCATCCGCACCTCCTCCTCGGTGTAGCCGAAGGTGCGCTGGCGACGGACGACGGAGGCGGGCGTGTGCACGATGTGCTCGCGCTCGGGCAGGTCGGCGAGGTGGATGCGGTTCTCGAGCCACTTCCCCCAGGGCGCGCTGGCCGCGAGCTCGGACTTGATCTCGTCGTCCTCGATGATGCGGCCGGCCTCGGTGTCGACGAGGAACATCTTGCCGGGGCGGAGCCGGCCCTTCCGCGCGATGCGCGCCGGGTCGATCTCGAGCACGCCGATCTCGCTGCCGAGCACGACGAGGCCGTCGTGCGTGACGAGGTATCGGCCGGGGCGCAGGCCGTTGCGGTCGAGCGTGGCGCCGACGAGCGTGCCGTCGGTGAACGTGAGGGCGGCCGGGCCGTCCCACGGCTCCATGACCATGGAGTGGTACTCGTAGAAGTCGCGGCGGGCCGGGTCGATGTCGGTCTGCTTCTCCCAGGCCTCCGGGACCATCATCATCATCGCGTGGGGCAGGCTCCGGCCGCTGAGGCTGAGGAGCTCGAGGACCTCGTCGAACGACGCGGAGTCGCTCGCGCCCGGCGTGACGATGGGAAGCAGGGGCGAGAGGTCGCCGAGCAGCTCCGACTCGAGCTGGGACTGGCGGGCGCGCATCCAGT
This sequence comes from Clavibacter sp. CT19, assembly GCF_027858075.1. Lineage (NCBI taxonomy): Bacteria > Bacillati > Actinomycetota > Actinomycetes > Micrococcales > Microbacteriaceae > Clavibacter > Clavibacter sp. CT19. The sequence goes on from NZ_JAQHYR010000009.1 coordinate 159,127, forward strand.
TGCGGTTCCCCGCGACGGTGTTGATCTCGCCGTTGTGCGCCATCATCCGCAGCGGCTGCGCGAGCGGCCAGGACGGGAAGGTGTTCGTGGAGTACCGCGAGTGCACGATGGCGAGCTTCGAGGCGAAGCGCTCGTCGGAGAGGTCGGGGTAGAAGGGCTCCAGCTGGAGCGTGGTGACCATGCCCTTGTAGACGAGCGTGCGGGACGACAGCGAGATGAAGTACGCGCCGAGCTCCCGCTCCGCCCGCTTGCGCAGACGGAAGGCGAGGCGGTCGAGGGCGAGGCCGGACGGGCGGTCGGCGGCGTCCGCGGGAGCGTCGGAGGTGAGGAGGAGCTGGCGGAACGCGGGCATGGCCTTGCGGGCCAGGTTGCCGAGGTGGGCCGGGTCCACCGGGACCTCGCGCCACCCGAGCACCCGCAGGCGCTCGGACTCCGCGATGCGCTCGATGCCGGCCTGCAGCTCCTCGCGCTCGGCGTCGTCGACGGGCAGGAACGCCATGCCCACGGCGTACTCCCCCAGGGGCGGCAGGTCGAAGCCCACCACGCCGCGGAGGAACGCGTCGGGGATCTGGGTCATGAGGCCCGCGCCGTCGCCGGTGCCGGCGTCGGAGCCGATCGCGCCGCGGTGCTCGAGGTTCCGCAGCGCGTCCAGGGCGTTGACGATGATGTCGTGTCCGGGCGTGCCGCGCAGGGTGGCCACCATGGCCAGGCCGCAGGCGTCCTTCTCGAACGCCGGGTCGTACAGGCCCTGCTTCGCGGGGAACGCGCCGCCGGGAGGGGAGGTGGAGGAGAACGCCATGGGAACCGTCCTAGATGCACTGCGGAGGGACGTCGCTGGCCCTGTGGTGGGGACCGCCTCGCACGAGGAGACGGTGACCGCGGGGGTGCCCGCGCTGGGGACTAGGCGCCGCGTCCGCTTGTGGCGGGGAGAGCGTGGGAGTCCGACCCGGTGGATGCCCGCTCGGCGTCGCCGTCGGTGAAATCCGATTCCGTGTACACCGATGCTACCCCGCCGTCGCGGCCCGCCTTCGCGCGCGCGCTTACGTCATCCGGCGTGCGGCCCGGAAGGTAGGGGCTCGGCTCGCTGCCGACATGGCGGCGGGTCTGCACGATGAAGAGCACCAGGCCGACCGCCACCGCGATGAACGCGGCCCAGACGTTGGTGCGGATGCCGAGGATGATCTCGCTCGGATCGATGCGGATGGACTCGAACACCATGCGCCCGAGGCCGTACCACATGAGGTAGACGGCGAGGCCGCGGCCCCACTGCAGGCGGACCGCGCGGCCCAGCAGCATGATGAGCAGGGCGCCCGCGACGTTCCACACGATCTCGTAGAGGAACGTGGGGTGGAAGAGCGTGCCCGCCGGGAGCCCGGCTGGGAAGGCCGCGTTCGTCGCGTCCACCTGGAGGCCCCAGGGAAGCGTGGTGGGCGTGCCGAACAGCTCCTGGTTGAAGTAGTTGCCCATGCGGCCCGCGGCCTGCGCGAGCAGGAGGCCGGGAGCGAGCGCGTCGGCGAAGGTCCAGAAGCGGACGCCGGTCCACTTGGAGCCGAGCCACACGCCCACGGCTCCGCCGATGAGCGCGCCGAAGATGGCGATGCCGCCCTCCCACACGTAGAGCACCCGCCAGAGGTTGGCGCCCTCGTAGAAGTAGTCGCCCGGGTGCGTGAGCACGTGGAAGGCGCGGGCCCCCACGATGCCGAGCACGAGCGCGCACAGCGTGAAGTCGATGACCGTGCCCGACTCGACGCCGCGCGCCACGAGGCGGCGGTTGGTGAGGAAGGCGGCGATGAGGATGCCGACGAGGATGCACACCGCGTAGGCGTGGATCACGAAGGTGAGCGGGAGGTCGACGCCGAGGCCCTGGAGCCACGCCGTGACGTCGAACCGGGTGTCGGACGGATCCGGGCTGGGGATGCTCATCGGGACGAACAACGGATGGCGCTCACTTTCGCAGGGGGGTCGGCGGGCGCGGCGGGACCGCGAGCCGGGGGCTACTGTAGCGCGGTTCCGCGCGCGAGATCCGCCGCGGCGCGGGCGACACCGGGGACGCCGCCGTCGGCCAGGGCGGCGACGAGCGCGGAGCCCACGATGGCGCCGTCGGCGTAGTCGAGGACCTCGCGGACCTGGTCGCCCGTGGAGATGCCGATGCCGACGCAGGCGCTCGTGGAGCCGGCGTCGCGCAGGCGCGACACCAGCCCGCGAGCCGCCTGGTCGACGTCCTGCCGCGCGCCCGTGATGCCCATGGTGGACACGGCGTACACGAAGCCGCGGCTGCGCTCGACGGCCTGCTGCAGACGCGCCTCGCTCGAGGACGGCGCGGCGAGGAAGACGCGGTCGAGGCCGGTGCGCTCGGAGGCGGCGAGCCAGTCGGCGCCCTCGTCCGGGATGAGGTCGGGGGTGATGAGACCGGCCCCGCCCGCGGCGACGATGTCGTCGGCGAAGCGCTCGACCCCGTACTGCACGACCGGGTTCCAGTAGGTCATGAGGAGCACGGGCGCGTCCACGCGCTGCGTGATCGCGTGCAGCGCGTCGAAGCCGTCGCGGAGGCGGAAGCCCTGCGCGAGCGCGGTCTGGGTGGCGCGCTGGATGACGGGGCCGTCCATCACGGGGTCGCTGTAGGGCAGGCCCAGCTCGATGACGTCGACGCCGTTCTCGACCAGCGCGACGGCCGCCTTGATGCTCGTGGCGACGTCGGGGAAGCCGACGGGCAGGTAGCCGACGAGCGCGCCGGACCCCTGCTCGCGGCGGAGCGCGATGGCCCGCTCGACGGGGCTGGCGACGGGGGCCGCGGCGTGGGCGGACGCGGTCACGACTGCTCCGCCCCGGCGTCGATGAGGTCGAAGTACGCCCCGGCCGTCTCCATGTCCTTATCGCCGCGACCGCTGAGGTTGATCAGGATGATCGACTCCGGGCCGAGCTCCTTGCCGAGCTCGAGCGCGCCGGCGAGGGCGTGGGCGGACTCGATGGCCGGGATGATCCCCTCGGTGCGGCTGAGCAGGCGGAGCGCGCTCATGGCCTGGTCGTCCGTGACGGGACGGTACGTCGCGCGCCCCAGGTCCGACAGCCACGAGTGCTCGGGGCCGACGCCCGGGTAGTCGAGGCCCGCGGAGATGGAGTGCGAGTCGATGGTCTGGCCGTCCTCGTCCTGGAGGAGGTAGCTGCGCGCGCCGTGGAGCATGCCCGGGCGGCCCTTCGTGATGGTGGCCGCGGTGCGCGGGGTCTCCGCGCCGTCGCCGCCGGCCTCGAAGCCGTAGAGGGCCACGTCGGCGTCGTCGAGGAAGGCGTGGAAGATGCCGATGGCGTTGGATCCGCCGCCCACGCACGCGGCGACGGCGTCGGGCAGCCGGCCGGTGAGCGCGAGGACCTGCTCGCGCGCCTCCTCGCCGATGACCTTCTGGAGGTCGCGCACCATGGCCGGGAACGGGTGCGGACCCGCGACGGTGCCGAAGACGTAGTTCGTGGTCTCGACGTTGGTGACCCAGTCGCGCATGGCGTCGTTGATGGCGTCCTTGAGCGTGCGGGAGCCGGATCGCACGGGGACGACCTCGGCGCCGAGGAGGCGCATGCGGGCCACGTTGAGCGCCTGGCGCTCGGTGTCGACCTCGCCCATGTAGATGACGCAGTCCAGCCCGAAGAGCGCCGCCGCGGTCGCGGTCGCGACGCCGTGCTGGCCGGCGCCCGTCTCCGCGATGATGCGCTTCTTGCCGATCTTCTTGGTGAGCAGCGCCTGGCCGAGCACGTTGTTGATCTTGTGCGAGCCGGTGTGGTTGAGGTCCTCGCGCTTGAGGATGATGCGGGCGCCGCCCGCGTGCTCGGCGAAGCGCGGCACCTCGGTGATGAGGGACGGTCGGCCGGTGTATGTGCGGTGCAGCTCCTGGAGCTCCGCGATGAACGCGGGGTCGACCTTGAGCTCCTCCCACGCCTCCGCGAGCTCGTCGAGCGCGGCCACGAGCGACTCCGGGACGTACCGCCCGCCGAAGTCGCCGAAGTACGGGCCGGTCGCGCTGCGGAGGTCCGTCACGGGCGAACCTCGAGGAACTCGGTGAGGGTGCGGACCGGGTCGCCGGTGACGAGCGCCTCGCCCACCAGCACGACGTCGGCGCCGGAGCGGCGGTAGTGCGCCACGTCGTCGGCGGTCTTGACCGCGGACTCGGCGATGCGGATGACGCCGGACGGGATGGAGTCGGCCAGGGATCCGAAGAGGTCGCGGTCGAGCTCGAACGTGGTGAGGTTGCGGGCGTTGACGCCGACGACCTGCGCCCCGAGGTCGAGCGCGCGGGACACCTCCTCCGCCGAGTGGGTCTCGACGAGCGCGGTCATGCCGAGCTCGTTCACGAGCGCGTGCAGCTCGACGAGGGTCTTCTGGTCGAGCGCGGCGACGATGAGGAGCACGAGGTCGGCGCCGGACGCGCGGGCCTCGAGCACCTGGTACGCCTCGCCGATGAAGTCCTTGCGGAGCACGGGGATGGAGACCGTGTCGCGGACCTGCTCGAGGTCGTGCAGGGAGCCGCCGAACTTGCGGCCCTCGGTGAGCACGCTGATGGCGCTGGCGCCGCCGGTCTCGTAGCGGGACGCGAGGAGCGCGGGGTCGGGGATCTCGGCGAGGGCGCCGCGCGAGGGGCTCGAGCGCTTGACCTCGGCGATGATCTTGACGCGCTCGGCCGGCGCGAGGGCGCTCAGCACGTCGAGCGCGGCGGGACGGGCGAGGGCCGCGGCCTCCACCTCGGCGAGCGGGCGGGTCTCGCGGCGCGTGGCCGCGTCCTCCAGGGCGCCGGCGAGCAGGTCGCCGAGCATCAGGAGTGCGCCTTCGTGGGCGAGGTGCGGTGTCCGTCGACGCCGTAGCCCATCTTCTTCATGATGCCGCCGATCGCGAATCCGAGCAGGACCACCCCCACGGACGCCCACACGACGGGGGCGAGGGAGAAGCAGAAGGCGATGGTGCCCACGGTGAAGCCGATGAGCGCGATGACGACAGCCGTCCAGGCCGCCGGCGAGTTTCCGTGACCGGTGTCTGCTGACTCTGTGGACATGCGTGCTCCTCGATTGTGGGGCGGGCGGAATGGGTCGAGTCTACCGTGCGGCGCCGGGGCGCCCGTCGGGCTGGGGAGGGGCGTCAGGACCGTCGGCGGGCGTGGCGGCGGGCGTCTCCTCGGGATCGCCGGCCTCGCGGCGGGTCGGGTCGCCGCCGCCGCTCAGGCTGTCCCAGGCGCCGACCGGGTCCTCGGTGGGCACGATGCGGCGGGCCGGCGCGTCGGCGGCCGCGTCGTAGCGGGAGCGACCCGTGGGCCAGCGCGGACCCGTCACCGCCACGAGCAGGCCGGTGAGCGCGGAGGCGATGCCGGCGGCGAGGCTCACGGGACCCCAGGGCGTGGTGGTCCACCCGTCGACGAGGTCGGCGACGGGCGTCGATCCGGCCACGCCCGTGACCGCGGTGACGGCGGCCTCGCCGGCCTGCACGGGACCGGAGACGGCGGCGAGGGCCGTGAGGGCCACCGTCGCCCCGATGAGGACCTGCAGGATCCCGAGCACCACGCGCAGCACCCGGCCGGCGATGGCGAGGGCGCCGGCCAGGGCGAGGCTCGACAGCGCGAGCGCGCTCAGGGCGGGCGCGGCGACGCTCCCCGCGACCGGCACCAGCGTGGGCGACTGGCCGCCGATGCGCAGCGTCGACCAGTCCTGCGACCAGCCGAGGAACGTGGCCGCGCTCGTGGCGAGGACGAGCAGGAGGGCGAGGGACTTCGTGCGGCGGGTGACGCGCATCAGCGCACGCGCCGCATGGCCTCGGCGACCGCGACCGCGCGGAGCGGCGCCGCGGCCTTGTTCTGCGACTCGAGGTACTCCGCGTCGGGGTCGGAGTCGGCGACCATGCCGCCGCCGGCCTGCACGTGCGCGACGCCGTCGACGATGGTGGCCGTGCGGATCGCGATGGCGAGGTCGGCATCGCCCGCGAAGTCGAAGTAGCCCACCACTCCCCCGTAGACGCCGCGCTGGGCGGGCTCGAGGTCGTCGATGATCTGCAGCGCGCGCGGCTTCGGCGCGCCCGAGAGCGTGCCGGCCGGGAAGGTGGCGCGGAACACGTCGATGCTCGAGACGCCGGGCCGGAGCGTGCCCTCGACCGAGCTCACCAGGTGCATGATGTGGCTGAACCGCTCGACCCGCATGAACTCGGTGACCTCGACGGATCCCGGGGCGCACGCCTTCAGCATGTCGTTGCGCGCGAGGTCCACCAGCATGAGGTGCTCGGCGCGCTCCTTCGGGTCGGCGAGCAGCGACTCCTCGTGGGCGACGTCCTCCTCCACGGTCGCGCCGCGCGGACGGGAGCCCGCGATGGGGTGCATGTAGACGTGGTCGTCGGTGACGGTGACGAGAGCCTCGGGCGACGAGCCGACGATCGAGTAGGGCTTCCCGTCGGCGTCCTCCAGCGTGAGGAGGTACATGTAGGGGCTCGGGTTGAGCACGCGGAGGACGCGGTAGACGTCGATCGGCTCGGCGGTCGTCGGCTGGTCGAAGCGCTGCGAGACCACGACCTGGAACACGTCGCCCTCGCGGATGTGGTGCTTGCTCCGCGCGATGGCCTCGTGGAAGTCGGCGGGCTGCGTGCGGAGCGTCGGCGACGGCTGGGCCTGGAGGTCGACCTCCGCGAGGAACGTCTCGGACGGGCGCGCGAGGTCGGCCTGCATGCGGTCGAGGCGCGCCTGCGCGTCCGCCCACATGGCGTCCGCGTCGTCGACGCCGTCGTTGAGGGCGGTCGCGACGAGCGTGACCGTGCCGCGGCGGTGGTCGAGGACGGCGAGCTCGGAGACGAAGCTGAGCGCCTGGCCGGGCACGGGCACCTCCGCCGGCGGGCGGTCCGGCAGGCGCTCGATCTGCCGCACGGCCTCCCAGCCGATGAAGCCGACGAGGCCGCCCGTGAGGGGCGGCAGGCCGGGGATGCGCGGGGTCTCCCAGCGCGCGTAGAGCGCGGCGAGGGCGGCGAGCGGACCGTCGGGCGCGTCCTCGCCGAGGGCACGGCGCGCATCCAGCCCGTAGTCGAGCCAGCGGGCCTCGTCGCCCTGCTGCGTGAGCACGCCGAAGGACGAGACGCCGACGAAGGAGAACCGGGTCCAGATGCCGCCCTGGCCGGCGGACTCGAGCAGGAAGCTGCCGGGGCGCCCGGCCGTGAGCTTGCGGTGCACGCCCACGGGGGTCTCGCCGTCCGCGAAGACCTCGCGGAGCACGGGGATCACCCGGTGGTCGACCGCGAGGGCGTCGAAGCCCTCGCGCGTGGTGGTGCCGGGCGCGGAGGCGCCGGGGCGCGGGGTCTCGCTCATGGGGTGGGCCCTTCGTCGGCGGTGGGGCGGGTACCCGGGATGGGGTGGAGGTGATCCGCGTCGAAGCAGGTGCGCGTGCCGGTGTGGCACGCCACTCCTACCTGGTCGACCTGGACGAGGACCGTGTCGCCGTCGCAGTCGAGCGCCGCGTCGCGCACGTACTGGGCGTGGCCGGAGGTGTCGCCCTTCCGCCAGTACTCCCGGCGGGAGCGCGACCAGAACGTGACGCGACCGGAGGTGAGCGTGCGGCGGAGGGCCTCGCGGTCCATGTAGCCGAGCATGAGCACCTCGCGCGTGTCGTGCTGCTGGATCACCGCGGGCAGGAGCCCGTCGTCGGCGAAGGACGCCCGGGCGAGGATGCCGTCGACGTCGGGGAGCGGGTCGGACCCGTGCGTGCCGGTCATCGGACCACCTGACCGGCCTCGCGCAGGGCGCCCTTGACGTCGCCGATGGTGAACCGGCGGGAGTGGAAGACGCTCGCGGCGAGCACGGCGTCGGCGCCTGCGTCGATCGCGGGCGCGAAGTGGGCGAGCTCGCCCGCGCCGCCCGAGGCGATGACGGGGACGCGGCTCGCGGCGCGCATCGCGGCGACGAGCTCGAGGTCGAACCCGTCGCGCGTGCCGTCGGCGTCGATGGAGTTGACGAGCAGCTCGCCCGCCCCGCGCTCGACGGCCTCGCGAGCCCAGGCGACGGCGTCGATGGTCGTGCGCGTGCGGCCGCCGTGCGTGGTGACGACGAATCCGGATGCGGTGTCGCCCCGGGTCACGTCGAGCGAGAGCACGCAGACCTGCGCGCCGAACCGGTCGGCGATCTCGCCCACGAGGTCGGGACGGGCGATGGCCGCGCTGTTGACGCCGATCTTGTCGGCGCCGCTCGCGAGGAGGCGCGCCACGTCGTCGGCGCTGCGCACTCCCCCGCCCACGGTGAGCGGGATGAAGACCTGCTCGGCCGTCGCGCTGACCACGTCGTACATGGTCGAACGGTCCTCGACCGTGGCCGTGACGTCGAGGAACGTCAGCTCGTCCGCGCCCTGCTCGTAGTAGAGGCGCGCCAGCTCGACGGGGTCGCCCGCGTCCTGCAGGTCGAGGAAGTTGACGCCCTTGACGACGCGGCCGGCGGCCACGTCGAGGCAGGGGATGACGCGGACGGCGAGGTCGCCGGAGGACGAGGACCCGGGTACGGGACGGTCGGCGACCACGTCAGATCCGGGCGGCGTGGATGGGGCTGACGAGGATCGCGCGCGCGCCCACCTCGTGCAGGCGGTCCATGATCTGGTTCGTGTCGTCGCGCGGCACCATCGAGCGCACGGCGACCCACGCGGGATCCTGCAGCGGCGAGATGGTGGGCGACTCGATGCCCGGCGTGATGGCCGTGGCGGCGTCGAGCAGGTCGAGCGGCACGTCGTAGTCCATGAGCACGTAGCGGCGCGCGACCAGCACGCCCTCGAGGCGGCGGAGGAGCGTCGCGGCGCCCGCCTTCTCCTCGGCGCCGGAGATGAGCACGGCGGTGGAGCGGAGGATCACGGGGCCGAAGATCTCGAGCCCCGCCTTCCGCAGCGTGGTGCCGGTCTCGACCACGTCGGCGATCGCGTCGGCGACGCCGAGCTGGATGGCGGACTCGACCGCGCCGTCGAGGCGGATGAGCTGCGCCTCCACGCCGTGCTCGCGGAGGAACCCGCCGACGAGGACGGGGTAGCTCGTGGCGATGCGGACCCCCGCGAGGTCCGCCAGGTCCTGGAACCGGCCGACCGGGCCGGCGAAGCGGAACGTGGATCCCGCGAAGCCCAGCTCCGCGGTCTCGGACGCCTCGGACGCCGAGTCGATGAGGAGGTCGCGGCCGGTGATGCCGACGTCGAGCGCGCCGGAACCGACGTAGGTGGCGATGTCGCGCGGGCGGAGGTAGAAGAACTCGACGTCGTTGCGCGCGTCGAGGACGTAGAGCTCCTTCGGGTCACGCCGGCCGGCGTACCCGGCCTCGGCGAGCATCTGGGCGGCGGTCTCGGCGAGCGAGCCCTTGTTGGGCACGGCGACACGGAGCATGGGGATCACTTCTTCCTGGGGTGGGGTCGACGGGTGACGGGGCGCGTCACAGATGTCGGCCGACGTCCTCCAGGGTGAGCCCGCGCGCGATCATCATGACCTGCACGTGGTACAGCAGCTGCGAGATCTCCTCGGCCGCGCGGTCGTCGGACTCGTGCTCGGCCGCCATCCAGACCTCGGCGGCCTCCTCGACGACCTTCTTGCCGATCGCGTGCACGCCGCCGTCGAGCTCGCGGACGGTGCCGGACCCCTCGGGCCTCTCGGCGGCGATGCGGGTGAGCTCGCCGAACAGGTCATCGAAGGTCTTCACGTGGTCCAGGGTACAGCCGCGCGAAGGGGCCCCGGCACGACGACGGGAGGCCGGGAGCGATGCGCTCCCGGCCTCCCGGTGGTGGTGCTGGTCGTGCGTGGTCGCGGTGCTAGCCGACGCCCTGCAGGTCGATCACGAAGATCAGCGTGCGGCCGGAGAGGCGGTGGCCGCCGCCCGCGGGGCCGTAGGCGAGCTCCGGCGGCACGACGAGCTGGCGGCGTCCGCCGACCTTCATGCCGGGGATGCCCTGCTGCCAGCCGGCGATGAGGCTGCGGAGGGGGAAGCGCACGGACTGGCCGCGGCTCCAGGACGAGTCGAACTCCTCGCCGGTCTCGAAGTCGACGCCGAGGTAGTGCACGTCGACCGTGTCGCCGGGCTGGGCCTCGGGGCCGTCGCCCACGGTGACGTCGGAGATGGTGAGCTCTGCGGGGGCCGGGCCGTCGACGGGCTCGACCTCGGGCTTGGTGGTGTCGGTCATGGATCCAGTCAAGCAGATCCGCGCCGGGCCGCCGTCAGTGCGCGTGCGTGTGCGCCTCGGCCGCGCGGCGCAGCTCGGCGATGGACGCCTCGGGGTCGCCGCCGCGGAAGACGCCGGATCCGGAGACGAACGTGTCGGCGCCCGCCTCGGCCGCGCGGCCGATGGTCTCCACGTCGATGCCGCCGTCGACCTGCAGCCACACGTCGTGCCCGGAGTCGCGGAGGCGCGAGCGGAGGGCGCGGAGCTTGGGCATCGTCTCGGGCATGAACGACTGGCCGCCGAAGCCGGGCTCCACCGTCATCACGAGCACCTGGTCGAACTCGGCGAGCAGGTCGAGGTAGTCGTCGACGGGGGTGCCGGGCTTCAACGCGATGCCGGCGCGCGCGCCGATCGCGCGGAGACGGCGGGCCAGCGCGACGGGCTCCTCCGTGGCCTCGGCGTGGAAGGTGACGCTCGCGGCGCCCGCCTCCGCGTAGCCGGGGGCCCAGCGGTCGACGTCGTCGATCATGAGGTGGATGTCGAGCGGGACCGGGGTCACCTCCTGGAGGCGCTGCACCATCGGCAGGCCGAACGTGAGGTTCGGCACGAAGTGGTTGTCCATGACGTCGACGTGGACGAGGTCGGCCGTGGCGAGGCGCTGGATCTCGCGCTCCAGGTTCGCGAAGTCGGCGGACAGGATGCTCGGTTCGATGCGGACGGGCATGCCCCGACCCTACCGGCGGGTCAGCAGGGCGATGAACATGGCGTCCGTGCCGTGCCGGTGGGGCCAGAGCTGGACGCTGGATCCGCGGGCGCCCGCGTCCGGGTCGGCCTCGGGCAGCTCGAGGTCGCCCTCGGCCACCTCCTGCAGCACGGCGCGCGTGTCGAGCGCCGTCACGTCCGGGTGGCGCTGCAGCGCGGCCTGCACGATGGCGCGCGTCTCGGCGAGGTGAGGCGAGCACGTGACGTAGGCGAGGATCCCGCCGGGCGCGAGCGCGCCTATCGCGGAGTCGATGAGGCCGGTCTGGAGCGCGCCGAGGCCCGCGACGTCGCGCGGGGTCTTGCGCCAGCGCGCCTCGGGCCGGCGGCGGAGGGCGCCGAGGCCGCTGCACGGGGCGTCGAGCAGGATCCGGTCGAAGGCGCCCGGGTGCTCCTCCCCCACGGTGGTGCCGTCGGCCTCCCACACCTCGGTGTCGCCGGGGACGGCGCGGAGGGCGTCGCGGACGAGTCCCGCCCGCGCGGGGACGAGCTCGTTGGCCGTGAGCAGGGCGCCGGAGCGGCCGGCCTCGGCGGCGAGCAGCGCGGCCTTGCCGCCGGGGCCCGCGCACAGGTCGAGCCAGCGCTCGCCGGGGGTGACGGGCCGGGCGCGGCTGAGCGCGAGGGCGGCGAGCTGGGAGCCCTCGTCCTGCACGCGCACGCGGCCCTCGGCGACGCCGGGCGCGTCCACCGGGTCGCCGCCCTCGAGGTAGGCGCCGACGGGCGAGAACGCGGCCGGCTGCTCGCCCGTCTCCGCGACGGTCGCGAGGCCGGGGAGCGCGACGAGGCTGACGGCGGGCGCGGCGTTGTCGGCGCTCAGCAGGTCCTCGAGCTCGTCGGCGCGGCCCTCGCGGGCGAGCGCCTGGCGGAGGGCGCGCAGCACCCAGAGGGGGTGGGAGTGCTCGAGCGCGAGGCGCTCGTCGTCGCTCGCGGCGCTGTCGAGCACGCGCTGCCGCCACTCGGCGGGCTCCGAGCGCGTGATGGTGCGGAGGACGCCGTTGACGAAGCCCGTCGCGGAGCGGGATCCGACCGCGCGCGCCATGTCGACGCCCTCGTTGACGGCGGCGTGCGTGGCGACGCGCATGCTGAGGAGCTGGTGCACGGAGAGGCGCAGCACGTCGAGGATGGGGGCGTCGATCGCGGTGACGGGGCGGCCGGCGGCCAGCTCGATCACGCGGTCGTAGTAGCCGGACATGCGCAGCGTGCCGTAGGCCAGCTCGGTGGCGAGCGCGGCGTCCTGCGCGGAGAGGGCCGCGCGGCGGATCCGGACGGGCAGCAGCAGGTTCGCGTACGCGTCCGACTCGCGCACCGCGCTCACGACCTCGTAGGCGACGCGGCGGGCGGGGCTCACGGTGGCGGGCCCGCCGACGTCGGGGCGGTCGTCGGCGCGGCGGCCTCCTCCCGAGGGGCGGCGTCCGCCCGGCCGGCGGGCGGAGGATCCGGTGCTCTCGCTCATCGTGCGGTGACGTCCTTCCTCGTGATGCCGCGCCACCAGTCGGCGGCGGGCATGGCGCTCTTCCCGGCGGGCTGCACCTGGATGAGCTCGACCGGGTGGGTCGCGGTGCCGACGGCGACGCGGCCGTCGACGGATCCGAGCGCGCCGGGCGCGAGCGGCGCGGCATCGCGCAGCGCGGCGGCGCGGTGGACCTTGAGGCGCACGTCGTCCACGGAGGTGTGCGCGCCGGGCTCGGGCGTGACGCCGCGGATCCGGGCGAGCACCTCCTCCGCGGGCCGCGCCCAGTCGATCCGGCCGTCGTCGATCGTGGTCTTGGGGGCGAGCGTCGGCTCGCCCTCCTGCGGGCGCGCGACGGCCGTGCCCGCGCCGATGGCGTCGACCGTGCGTTGCAGCAGGTCGGCGCCCTGCTCCGCGAGCGCGTCGAGGACGTGACCGGCCGTCTCGTGCTCGCCCGTGGGGCGTTCCTCCATCGCGAACACGGGCCCGGTGTCCATGCCGCGCTCCAGCTGGAAGACGCTCGCGCCCGTGACGCGCTCGCCGGCCATGATCGACCGCTGCACGGGGGCGGCGCCGCGCCACCGGGGCAGCAGCGAGAAGTGCAGGTTGATCCAGCCCTTCGCGGGAGTGGAGAGCAGCGGCTCGCGGACCAGGCCGCCGTAGGCGACGATCACGCCGAGGTCGGCCCCGACCGCGGCGATGCGCGCGGTGGCCTCGTCGTCGAGGAGGTTGGTGCGGAGCGTCGGGATCCCGAGCCGCTCGGCCTCCGCGGCGACGGGCGACGGGGTGAGCACGCGCTTCCGGCCGAGCGGCGCGTCGGCGCGCGTGACGACGAGGGCGACCTCGTGGCCGGACGCGGCGAGCAGCCGGAGCGAGGGGACGGCCGGGAGCGGCGTGCCGGCGAAGACGAGTCTCATTGCGGGTCCCTTCCGGGGACGACGTGCGGGTGGGCGGGGCGGGCGGAGGCGGCGGCGGCCGGGGCGGCGCAGCGGTCCGCGGCGGCAGGGCGGGCGGCGTGGGCGACGTGCATCAGAACAGCCCCGTGTCGTCGAACCGTACACGGAGGGGGACCGTGGGCCGGAACCCGGTGCGACCCGCGACCGGCTTGCGGCGGCTCGAGGCGTTGCGCACGACGGCCGCCCGCAGCTCCCGCGCCGCGTCGGCGCCCCGGGCGTAGTCGAGCCGGACGATGGCGCGCACGCGGCCCTGCTCGGTGGGCACGGGGCCGAGCACGTCGACGCCCTCGATCCCGGCCAGGCGCTCGACGGCCGCCCCGACCGCATCCGGCAGGCCCTCGACGCTCGCGGCGCGCACCGCGGGCGGGAAGCGCAGGGCGCGGCGCTCGAGCAGCTCCTCGCGCGCGTACCGCGGCTGCTGCCAGGTGGCGAGCGCCCGGGCGACCTGCCCGCCGACGCCCACGAGCATCACGGGCGCGCGCGGTGCGGCGAGGGCGGCGGCGTTCGACCACTGGCGGAGCACGTCCTCCCCCACCCGCAGGCTCTCGCGCGCGAGCATCCGCTCGCCGTCGAGCAGGAGGATCGCGCGGTAGCCGCCCGCCGCCACGGGCTCCGCGCCGCGCGTCGCGACCACGAGCCGCGACTCCGCGTCCACCTCCTGCACCTGGCGCTCGCCGTCGGCGACCACGACCTGCACGCCGGGGAACGCGCGGCCGAGCTCCTCCGCGGTGCGGCCCGCGCCGATGGTGACGAGGCGCAGCTCGTCGGATCCGCAGTTGGCGCACGTCCAGTCGCCGGCGAGGTGGCCGCACCAGCCGCACGTGGGCGTGCTCGTGGCGGTCGACATGCCGAGGGGCCCGGTGCAGACCGTGCAGCGCGCGGCCTGCCGGCACGCACGGCAGGCCACGAGCGGCGCGTAGCCGGGGCGGGCGACCTGGATCAGCACCGGCCCGTGCTCCACCGCGTCCTTGGCGGCGCGCCACGCGCCCGAGGGGATGCGCGCCTGGCGCGCGAAGCCCTCGTCACCCGTCTGCGACGTGGTAGGGATGACGCGCGGAGGCCGGTTCACGGCGGGCGTGACGCTCCCCAGGTGGCCGATCGCGACGAGCCGCTCGACCTCCGTGCTCCGCGAGTGGGCGAGGAGGACGAGCGCCGTGCCCTGCTGCTGCGTGCGGAGGAGCGCCACGTCGCGGGCGTGCGCGTAGGGGCTGAGCGGCTCGGCGTGCAACGGGTCGCCCTCGTCCCACAGCGCGATGAGGCCGAGGCGCGCGGCGGGCGCGTAGACGGCGGAGCGGTTGCCGACGACGATGCGCGGCTCCTCGCCCAGCCCCTGGAGGAACGCGCGGTAGCGGTCGGGGCCGGACTGGCGGGCATCGGTGCGGATGACGGATTCGGCGGGCGCGTGGGCCCGGAGCGCCGTCTCCAGCTGGTCCTGGTCGCGGTAGTCGGGCACGACGAGGATGCTGCTGCGGCCCGACGCGAGCACCCGGACGGCGGCCTGCGCGAGCGTGACGGCCCAGCGCCCGGCCCATGCGCCGCCGGGCAGCTCGACGACCTCGGGGATCGCGTCGACGGCCGCGCGGCCGGACGCGTCGACCACGGCGTCGAGCGAGCCGGGGGCGTAGCCGTCGATCGGAGGCAGGGCGGGGTCCGCGACCGGAGCGGCCTCGGCATCGTCCGTCCGATCGCCGGCGTCGGCAGCCGCCGCGAGGCCCGCGAGGTGCGCCTTCTCCACGCGCACCTGCCGCGGGGGCACCGCCAGCCGCACGACGTCGGATGCCGTGCCGGCCTGCCGGTCGGCGACGGCGCGAGCGAGCGCCCAGACCTCCGGCCGCAGCACGGGCAGCGGCGACACGACCTGCTCGACCTCGCTGAGCGCGCCGTCGTAGCCCTGCCCGTCGCCGACCTCGATGACGTAGCCGTCGGCCACGCGTCCCGCCGAGCGCAGCGGCACGCGCACGCGGACGCCCGGGACGCACGTCGTGCGCAGCGCCTCGGGCACCGCGTAGTCGAACAGCCGGTCGAGCTGCGGGAGCGGCGAGTCCACCATCACCCGCACCACGGGCGGGCGCGCGCCGGACGCGGCGTCCGTGGTCGCGGGTCCGCCGACGGGCGCGGTCTCCCCCACGGTCATCGCGCGCCCCCGGTCACGGGGCGACCCGCGCGGCTGGTCGCGTCAGAGCCCCGCGGCGCTCTGCAGGTCGGCGACACGGTCGAGCGCCTCCCAGGTGAAGTCCGGCAGCTCGCGCCCGAAGTGCCCGTAGGCGGCGGTCTGCGCGTAGATGGGGCGGAGCAGGTCCAGCTGCTCGACGATGGCAGCGGGACGCAGGTCGAAGGTCTCGCGGATGGCGCGCACGATGCGCTCCTCGGGCACGTGCGCCGTGCCGAACGTCTCGACGTAGAGCCCCACGGGCGCGGCCTTGCCGATCGCGTACGCGACCTGCACCTCGAGCCGGTCGGCGAGGCCCGCGGCGACCGCGTTCTTCGCCACCCAGCGCATGGCGTACGCGGCGCTGCGGTCGACCTTCGACGGGTCCTTGCCGCTGAACGCGCCGCCGCCGTGCCGGCTGAAGCCGCCGTACGTGTCGACGATGATCTTGCGGCCGGTGAGCCCGGCGTCGCCCTTCGGCCCGCCGATCTCGAACTTGCCGGTGGGGTTGATGAGCATCGTCGCCTCGCGCGAGTCGAGCTCGATGCCGATCTCCGCCGCCTGCGCGAGCACCGGGCGGATGACGTGCTCCTCGACCTCGCGGCGGAGGTCGTCCTGGGAGACCTGCGGCCCGTGCTGCGTGGAGAGCACGACCGTGTCGACCGTGCGCGGCACGAGCCCGTCGTAGCCGATGGTGACCTGCGTCTTGCCGTCCGGCCGGAGGTACGACAGCTCGCCCGAGTGGCGGACGGCTGCGAGGCGCTCGGCGAGCCGGTGCGCGAGGTAGATGGGGAGCGGCAGGAACACGGGGGTGTCGCGCGACGCGTAGCCGAACATGAGGCCCTGGTCGCCCGCGCCCTGGAGGTCGCGCGCGTCGGTGGACGCAGTCCCCGACCGCGACTCGTACGAGCGGTCGACGCCCTGCGCGATGTCGGGCGACTGCGCGCCGATGGAGACCGTGACGCCGCAGTTGCTGCCGTCGAACCCGACCTCGGACGAGTCGTAGCCGATGTCCCGGATGCGGTCGCGGACGATCTGCGGGATGTCCACGTAGCCGGACGTGGTGACCTCGCCGGCGACGTGCACGAGGCCCGTGGTGACGAGCGTCTCGACGGCGGCGCGGCTCGACGGGTCCTGCGCCAGGAGCGCGTCGAGGATGCTGTCCGAGATCTGGTCGCAGATCTTGTCGGGGTGGCCCTCGGTGACGGACTCGGAGGTGAACAGGCGCAGGTCGGTCACAGAGGCCTCCAGGGGATCGCGTGGCGCCCGCCCATCGCTGCCGCGGAGTCGTTACCGCGGAGTCGGCAGACCCACTACGTCGAGAATTCGATGGGCCACCTGCTCCTTGGAGCCGGAGGCCTCGGCCAGTGTATCGCCGGACCTCCCGAGCACCGTGATCGCGTTGCCCTCTGTGGCGAACCCCTCGGACCACCCCACCCTGTTGAGGACGAGCAGGTCACAGCCCTTCCGGGCGAGCTTCGCGCGGCCGATGCGCACCAGCTCCGCCGGGTCCTCCTCGGTCTCCGCCGCGAAGCCGACGACCACGCGACGCGAGCCGTCCGCGCGCGGCACGGCGGCGTCCGCCGCGAGCCGCTGGAGCACGTCCGGGTTCCGCACGAGCTCGACGGAGAGCGACTCCCCCGCCTCGTCCTTCTTGATCTTGCCCTCCGACACCCGGACGGGCCGGTAGTCGGCGACGGCCGCGGCCATGATGACGACGTCGGCGTCGTCCGCCTCGCGGACCATGGCGTGGGACAGCTCGAGCGCGGTCGACACGGGCACGACGCGGACGCCGGCGGGCGCTGTCACCTCGAGGTGCGCGGCGACGAGCACGACGTCGGCGCCGCGGTCGCGCGCGGCCGTCGCGAGGGCGACGCCCTGGCGGCCGGACGAGCGGTTGCCGAGGAAGCGCACGGGGTCCAGCGGCTCGCGCGTGCCGCCAGCCGAGACGAGGACGCGGCGGCCCTCGAGGTCGCGTCCGCCCGGGCGGACGGCGGCGAGGGCCGCGGCGATGACGTCCTCCACCTCGGCCATGCGGCCGGGCCCGGAGTCGGTGCCGGTGAGCCGGCCCGAGGTGGGGCCGACGAGGGTCGCGCCGCGGGAGCGCAGGAGGGCCGCGTTGGCCTGGGTGGCCGGGTGCTGCCACATCTCGGTGTGCATCGCGGGCGCGACGACGAGGGGCGCGCGGCTGGCGAGGATCGTGGTGCCGAGCAGGTCGTCCGAGAGGCCGAGGGCCATGGACGCGAGCGTGTGCGCGGTGGCCGGGGCGACGACGATGAGGTCGGCCTTCTGGCCGAGCGCCACGTGGCGGACCTCGGAGACCCCGTCGTAGAGGTCGCTCGTGACGGGGTTGCGGCTCACGGCCTCGAGCGTGGGCTTCCCGACGAAGCGGAGCGCGGCCTCGGTGGGCACGACGTGCACGTCGTGGCCGAGGAGCACGAGGCCCCGGACCACGCCGACGGCCTTGTACGCCGCGATGCCGCCCGTGATGCCCACGACGACCATCACGCGGCGGCGCTCCGGGGCTCGGGGGCCGGGAGGGCGTGCGGGGTGCGGTCGGCGCGGGGCATCCGGGACGGCGGGCGGCTAGGAGGCCGCGGGCTCCACGATGGGCGTGGCGACGAGCTTGTCCTCGTTGATCTCGTGCATGGCGACCGAGAGGGGCTTGTCGTCGATGGTGGAGTCGACGAGCGGTCCGACGTTGTCGAACAGGCTGCCCTCGTGCAGGTCGGCGTAGTAGTCGTTGATCTGGCGGGCCCGCTTGGAGGCGAAGATCACGAGCGCGTACTTCGAGTCGACCTTCGAGAGGAGCTCGTCGATGGGCGGGTCGATGATGCCCTGGGTCTTGTCAACCATGGATGTGCCGCTTCCTCATTGCATGGAAGAAGGCCGCACGGGTCCGTGTCATGGACCGACGGCCTTCCTGGATTTCATCAAGTCTACGACCTCGCGCGCCGCCTCCGCGACATCGCGGTTGACGACGAGGTGGTCGAACTCGTCCTGGGCGGCCAGCTCGACCTTCGCGGTGTCGAGCCGACGCTGCTGCTCCTCGGGCCCCTCGGTGCCGCGGCCGACCAGTCGGCGCACCAGCTCCTCCCAGGTGGGCGGCAGCAGGAACACCAGCCTGGCCTCCGGCATGGCGGCCTTCACCTGGCGGGCGCCCTGGATGTCGATCTCCAGCAGCACGCTCCGGCCCTCGGCCAGCGCCACGTCGATGGGCGCGCGCGGCGTGCCGTAGCGGTGCGCGTTGTGCACGGTGGCCCACTCGAGGAGCTCGCCGTGCTCGACCATGCGGTCGAACTCCGCGTCGGACACGAAGTAGTAGTTGACGCCCTCGACCTCGCCGGGACGCGGCGCGCGCGTGGTGGCGGAGACGGAGAGGAGCACGTCGGGCTCGTTCTCGCGGATGAAGGTGGATACGGTGCCCTTGCCGACGGCCGTGGGGCCGGCGAGCACGACGAGGCGGCTCGGCTCCACGATCTGCTTCGCGGCCTGCCACTCCTCGAGGAAGCGCGTGAGGCGCACGCGCTGGTGCACGCCGAGGCCGCCGAGGCGCTTGGCCGTGGAGATGCCGAGCTCGCCAAGGATCCGCTCGAGCTTGGTGGGGCCGATGTTCGGGATGCTCGTGAGGAACTCGGTGACGCGGAGGGTGGCCTCGGCGCGGCGGGCGGGATCCGCGGACGCGTCGAGCACGCCGAGCGGGGTGCGCTCCCCCGTGACGATGTCGTGCTTCACCTCGGCGCGGGCCCGGCGCGCGGCGACCGCGGCCTGGGAGGCGGCGACGCGGTCGACCTCGGGTGGTTCGGGCCTCATGGGAGCGCCTCTCTGAGTCGTGCGGCGTGATCGGTGACGGCCTCCGCGACACGCCGTGGCCCTGCCGCGAGGATACTCCGCGAGGCGCTCGCGACCACAACGCCGGCGGCCGGGCCGAACAGCTTCCGGACATCGGCGAGCAGCGCGCCCTGGTGGCCGAAGCCGGGCGCGAGGATCGGCGTGCGGGTGAGGCGCGCCAGGTCGAGGCCGGCGTCGGCCGCGTCGACGGTCGCGCCGATGACGAGGCCGAACGCGCCGGGCTCGGCCGCGGGATCGTCGAGCGACCCGTTGGCGGCGACGGCGGCGTCCTGGATCGCGCGGGCGACCGTGCGGTGGGCGGACGCGGATCCGCCGCCGGGGAGCAGCGCGCGCTGGAGCCCGCGCGCCTCGGGGTTCGAGGTGGCGGCGAGGACGAAGACGCCCGCGCCCCACACGTCGGCAGCGGTGCGCACGCCGTCGAGGGATCCGACGCCCGTGTAGGCCGTGAGGGTCACGGCGTCGGCGCGCAGCGGGCTGTCGGGCGCGAGCCACGCGGCGCCGTACGCGTCGACCGTGGAGCCGATGTCGCCGCGCTTGGCATCCGCGATCACCAGGAGGCCGGCGTCACGGGCGGCCGCGAGCACGCGCTCGAGGGCGGCGTACCCGGCGGATCCGTGGCGCTCGAAGAACGCCACCTGCGGCTTGACGATCCCCGCGCGCCCGGCCGTCGCGTCGACCACGCGCAGGCCGAACTCCTCGAGGCCGCGTGCGTCGTCGGCGAGGCCCCACGCGTCGAGCAGCGACCGGTGCGGGTCGATGCCCACGCAGAGCTGCCCGTGCTCGCGGAACGCCCGCGCGAGGCGCGCGCCGAACGGCGGGACGGCCGGAGCCGCCCCGCCGTCGGCGGTCGTCACCTGCGGGCCTCGCGGGCGATCGCGTAGTCCTGCAGGCTCGTGACGTCGAACCCGGCGCGGATGGCGTCGAACGACGCGACCGCGGCCGTGAGCTGCGCGATGGTCGTGAACAGCGGCTTGTCCGCCGCCACGGCCGCGGCGCGGATCTCGTAGCCGTCCGCGCGGGCGGTGCGGCCCGACGGGGTGTTGATGACGACGTCGACCTCGTCGCGGTTGATGAGGTCCACGATCGACGGCGAGTCCCCCGCGGCCGGCGTCTCGCTGTACTTGCGGACGACGCGCGCCTGGATCCCGTTGCGGCTGAGGATCTCCGCCGTGCCCTCGGTGGCGAGCACCTCGAAGCCCAGCTGCTGGAGGCGCAGCACCGGCAGCACGATCGAGCGCTTGTCGCGGTCGGCGACCGAGACGAACACCGTGCCCGAGAGCGGGAGGCCGCCGAACGCCGCCTCCTGGCTCTTGGCGAACGCGCGGGGGAAGTCGCGGTCGATGCCCATGACCTCGCCCGTGGAGCGCATCTCCGGGCCGAGCACGGAGTCGACGATGAGGCCGTCCTTCGTGCGGAACCGCTTGAAGGGCAGCACGGCCTCCTTCACGGCGACGGGCGAGTCCATCGGGACGTCGGATCCGTCGCGCTCGGGCAGCAGCCCGGAGGCCTTGAGCTCGGCGATGGAGGTGCCGACCATGACGAGCGACGCCGCCTTCGCGAGCGGGATGCCGAGCGCCTTGGAGACGAAGGGCACCGTGCGGCTGGCGCGCGGGTTCGCCTCGAGGACGTAGAGCACGCCCGCGCCGATCGCGAACTGCACGTTGAGGAGGCCGCGCACGCCCACGCCCTCGGCGATGGCGCGCGTGGCGTCGACGACCTGCTGGATCTGGCCGCGGCCGAGGGTCACGGGCGGGAGGGTGCAGCTCGAGTCGCCCGAGTGGATCCCGGCCTCCTCGATGTGCTCCATGACGCCGCCGACGTACAGCTCGGTGCCGTCGTAGATGGCGTCGATGTCGATCTCGATGGCGTCGTCGAGGAACCGGTCGATGAGGAGGGGCTTGCCCTCGCCGATGATCCCCTGGTCGGCCATGCGCAGGAAGTAGTCGTGCAGCGTGGCGGTGTCGAAGACGATCTCCATGCCGCGGCCGCCGAGCACGTAGCTCGGGCGGACGAGCACGGGGTAGCCGATCTCCTCCGCGACGACCACGGCCTCGTCGATCGCGGTGGCCGTGCCGTTGCGCGGCGCCACGAGGCCCGCGGCGTCGAGGATGCCGGAGAACAGGCCGCGCTCCTCCGCCAGGTCGATGGCCGACGGGCTCGTGCCGAGGATCGGGACGCCCGCGGCCTCGAGGCCCTTCGCGAGCCCGAGCGCGGTCTGGCCGCCGAGCTGCACGACGACGCCGACGAGCTCGCCGGCCTGCTGCTCCGCGTGCACGATCTCGAGCACGTCCTCGAGCGTGAGCGGCTCGAAGTAGAGCCGGTCGCTCGTGTCGTAGTCGGTGGAGACCGTCTCCGGGTTGCAGTTGATCATGATCGTCTCGAACCCGGCGTCGGACAGCGCGAAGGACGCGTGCACGCACGAGTAGTCGAACTCGATGCCCTGGCCGATGCGGTTCGGGCCCGAGCCCAGGATGATCACCTTGCGGCGGTCGGACGCCACGATCTCGGTCTCGGAGTCGTAGCTGGAGTAGTGGTACGGCGTGAGCGCGGGGAACTCGCCCGCGCACGTGTCGACCGTCTTGAACACGGGCCGGATGTCGGCCGCGTGGCGCGCGTCGCGCACCTCCTGCTCGCTCAACCCGCGGATCTCGGCGATCTGCGCGTCCGAGAAGCCGTGGTCCTTGGCCTCGCGGAGCGTCTCCGCATCGAGCGACCCCGCGTCGCGCACGGCGTCCGCGACCTCGTTGATGAGCACGATCTGGTCGATGAACCAGGGGTCGATCTTCGTGGCGTCGAAGACCTGCTCCGCCGTGGCGCCCGCGCGGAGGGCCTGCTGCACCGTGACGATGCGGCCGTCGGTGGGCGTGCGGCTCACCTCGAGCAGCTCGTCGACCGAGCGGGTCTCGGGGCCCCAGTGGAACGAGGATCCGCGCTTCTCGAGCGAGCGCAGCGCCTTCTGCAGCGCGGTCGAGTAGTTGCGGCCGATGGCCATGGCCTCGCCGACCGACTTCATGGTGGTGGTGAGCTCGGCGTCGGCGGCCGGGAACTTCTCGAACGCGAACCGCGGCACCTTCACGACCACGTAGTCGAGCGTGGGCTCGAAGCTCGCGGGCGTGACCTTGGTGATGTCGTTGGGGATCTCGTCGAGCCGGTAGCCGATGGCGAGCTTCGCGGCGATCTTCGCGATGGGGAAGCCCGTCGCCTTCGACGCGAGCGCGCTCGAGCGGGAGACGCGCGGGTTCATCTCGATGACGATGAGGCGGCCGTCCGCGGGATCGACCGCGAACTGGATGTTGCAGCCGCCGGTGTCGACGCCCACGCGGCGGATGATGTCGATGCCGATGTCGCGCATGTGCTGGTACTCGCGGTCGGTGAGCGTGAGGGCGGGCGCGACCGTGATGGAGTCGCCCGTGTGCACGCCGACCGGGTCGACGTTCTCGATGGAGCAGACGACGACCGTGTTGTCGGCCGTGTCGCGCATGAGCTCCAGCTCGTACTCCTTCCAGCCGAGGATCGACTCCTCGAGGAGCACCTCGGTGGTGGGGCTCGACTGCAGTCCGTCGGCGACCATGCGCTCGAGCTCCTGGCGCGTGTGCGCGAAGCCGGAGCCGAGGCCGCCCATGGTGAAGGACGGGCGGATCACGAGCGGGTAGCCGAGGTCCTCGGCGAACTCCACGGCCTGCTCGAGCGTCTTCGCGACGTGCGAGCGGGCGACGTCGGCGCCGGACTCGATCACGAGGTCCTTGAAGAGCTGGCGGTCCTCGCCCTTCTGGATGGCCTCGACCTTCGCGCCGATGAGCTCCACGCCGTGCTTGGCGAGGATGCCGAGCTCGTCGAGGCGGATGGCCGCGTTGAGCGCGGTCTGGCCGCCGAGGGTGGGGAGCACCGCGTCCGGCTTCTCCTTGATGATGATCTTCTCGAGCACCTCGCTCGTGATCGGCTCGATGTAGGTCGCGTCGGCGAAGCCCGGGTCGGTCATGATCGTGGCGGGGTTCGAGTTCACGAGGATGACGCGCACGCCCTCCTCGCGGAGCACGCGGCAGGCCTGCGTGCCCGAGTAGTCGAACTCGGCGGCCTGGCCGATGACGATCGGCCCGGAGCCGATGACGAGGACGCTGTTGATGTCGTCGCGCTTGGGCATTACACGGTCTCCTGGGGGGTCGCGGCGGATGCGGGGGCGTCGCCCGCGGCGTGGATCAGCTCGATGAACCGGTCGAAGAGGTACGACGAGTCGTGCGGGCCTGCGGCCGCCTCCGGGTGGTACTGCACCGAGAAGGCGGGGATGTCGAGGCAGTTGAGCCCCTCGACCACCTGGTCGTTGAGCGAGACGTGGCTGACCTCGGCGCGGCCGAAGCCGGCCGGGCTCTCGACGGGGCCGTCGAGCGGCGCCGAGACCGCGAAGCCGTGGTTCTGGCTCGTGATCTCGACGCGGCCGGTGCGGCGGTCGAGCACGGGCTGGTTGATCCCGCGGTGCCCGAACGGCAGCTTGTAGGTGTCGAAGCCGAGGGCGCGGCCGAGGAGCTGGTTGCCGAAGCAGATCCCGAAGAACGGGATGCCCTTGCGCAGCACGTCCTGCAGCAGCTCCACGTGGTACTGCGACGCCTCGGGGTCGCCGGGGCCGTTCGAGTAGAAGACCGCGGTGGGGGCGAGCTCGGCGAGCTGCTCGGTGGTGATGCTCTGCGGCACCACGTGCACGTCGAGCCCGCGGGCGGCGAGGTGCTTCACCGTCGCGGTCTTGATGCCGAGGTCGAGCACGGCGACGGAGCCGATGCGCTCGCCCACGGCGGGGATCGTGTACGTCTCCTGCGTGGATACCTCGGCGGAGAGGTTGCGGCCCGCCATGTCGGGCGCCTGCCGCACCTGCGCGAGCTGCTCCTCGTCGCCGAGCGCGAAGGCCTCGCCGGAGAAGACGCCGGCGCGCATGGCGCCCTCGTCGCGGATCCGGCGGGTGACGGCGCGCGTGTCGATGCCGGAGATGCCGACGACGCCCTGGGCGACGAGGTCGTCCTCCAGGGTGCGCTGCCCGCGGAAGTTCGAGACCACGCGGGAGGGGTCGCGGACGACGTAGCCGGCGACCCAGATGCGGCGGGACTCCATGTCGTCGTCGTTCATGCCGGTGTTGCCGATGTGCGGCGCGGTCTGGAGCACGATCTGGCCCGCGTAGGACGGGTCGGTGATCGTCTCCTGGTAGCCGGTCATGCCGGTCGCGAAGACGGCCTCGCCGAGCGTGGTGCCACGGGCGCCGTACGCGCGTCCGACGTACCTCCGTCCGTCCTCGAGTACCAGGACCGCCGGTTCGTGTCGGGCCATGTCGGTCACTTCCCTTCGTTGTCGTCGTCGTGCGCGGGGCGGGGGATGCGGTGGAGGGCGTCGACGAGCGCGGTCTTCTCGCGCGGGTCGATCACCCGGAGGTACGTGTCGACCTCGACGCCGGCGGCCTCGTCGAGGAGCCAGGTGACGGCCACGAGGCCGCCCTCCTCCACGACGCGGTCGATCGCGTAGGTCGCGAGGCCGGATCCGGTGATCCGGTCGGCCGGCACGAGCACCGGGCGCTCGCCGTCGATCGCGAGCACCAGGCCGGCCGGGTGGATCCGGGCGGCCGCGCGTCCCCGGAACCCGAGGGGCGCGACCGTGAGCCGGTCGAGCGGCTGGCCGGCCGTGGTCGTGGCGACGTAGAGCACGTCGACCTCGAGGTCGGGCGCACCGAGGTCCTCGGGCGGCCGCGGCGGCTCGGGCAGGGCGCGCTGGCGACGGCGGCGCGCGCGCCAGCCGAGCACCATGAGCGCGAGCAGCAGGAGGAGGAGCGCGATCACGGTGAGCGCGGGTCCGGTGCGGTCGCTCATGCGCGTCCCGCCGCGGCGTCGGCCGCCGCCTCGCGCGCGTCGGCGTCGGCCCGGTCGCGGAGGACCGCGGCGCGCGCGACGGTATCGCGGTCGACGAGGGCGCCGTCGAGCACCGTCGGGTAGCCGCGGTGGAACGTGGCGACCACGCGACCCGGCAGCGTCATCTCGAGGTACGGCGAGTTGCCGCTCAGGCCGCCGAGGTCGTCGCGCCCGAAGACGCGCGAGGCCGCGGGGTCGTACAGCGTGATGTCCGCCGGGGCACCCGCCTCGAGGACGTGCCCGTGCTCGGCGAGGCGGCCGATGCGCGCGGGCGCGTGCGACATGACCCGGGCGACGCCCTGCCAGTCGAGGAGCCCGGTGTCGACCATCGCGAGCTGGACCACCGAGAGCGCCGACTCGAGGCCGACCATGCCGAACGCGGCCGCGTCCCACTCGCAGTCCTTGGCCTCGGTCGGGTGCGGCGCGTGGTCGGTCGCGACGACGTCGATCGTGCCGTCGGCGAGCGCCTGGCGGAGCGCCTCGACGTCCGCGCGGCGGCGGAGCGGCGGGTTCACCTTGTAGCGCGCGTCGTAGCCGGCGACCAGGTCCTCGGTGAGGAGCAGGTGGTGCGGCGTGACCTCGGCGGTGACGTCGACCCCGCGGGCCTTGGCCCAGCGGATCACGTCGACCGAGCCCGCGGTGGAGACGTGGCAGACGTGCAGGCGGGATCCCACGTGCTCGGCGAGCAGCACGTCGCGCGCGATGATCGACTCCTCCGCGACCGCGGGCCAGCCCGTGATGCCGAGCTCGCCCGACAGCTCGCCCTCGTTCATGGTCGCGCCCTCGGTGAGGCGCGGGTCCTGCGCGTGCTGCGCGATGACCCCGTCGAAGGCCTTCACGTACTCGAGCGCGCGGCGCATGAGGAGCGGGTCGGAGACGCACTTGCCGTCGTCGGAGAAGACGCGGACGGCGGCGCGGCTGGACGCCATGGCGCCGATCTCCGCCATCGACTCCCCCGCGAGCCCGACCGACACGGCGCCGATGGGGCGGACGGTGGCGTAGCCGGCCGCGTCGCCGAGGGCCTTGACCTGCTCGACCACGCCCGCCGTGTCCTGCACGGGCATCGTGTTCGCCATCGCGAAGACCGCGGTGAAGCCGCCGAGGGCCGCGGCGCGCGATCCCGTGAGCACGGTCTCGCTCTGCTCGTAGCCGGGTTCGCGCAGGTGCACGTGGAGGTCGACGAGGCCGGGCAGCGCGACCAGGCCGTCCGCGTCGAGGACACGCGCGCCCGCGGGGGCGTCGAGGTCGGCGCCGATCGCCCGGATGCGCCCGTCGGCGACGAGGATGTCGGCGCGCTCGCCGGAGGGCAGGGTGGCGCCGCGGATCAGGTGCGTGTCGTCCAGGGTCATCGTGTCCTGGGTCATCTCGTTCTGGGTCATCGGTCGGCCTTCCCGTCGCCGGACAGCAGGAGGTAGAGGACGGCCATGCGCACCGAGACGCCGTTGGCGACCTGCTCGCGCACCGTGGACCTCTCCGAGTCGGCGGCGGCGGCGGATATCTCGAGCCCGCGGTTCATGGGCCCCGGGTGCATGACGATCGTATCGGGCCCGAGGAGCGCGAGCCGCGCGTCGTCGAGGCCCCAGATGCGCGCGTACTCGCGCGGGTTCGGGAAGAAGGCGGCGCGCATGCGCTCGGCCTGGATCCGCAGCATCATCACCGCGTCGGGCCTGCCCTCCCGCAGCGCCGCGTCGAGGTCGTAGCGCACGGTGACGGGCCAGGATCCGACGCCCACCGGCACGAGCGTGGGCGGCGCGACGAGCGTGACCTCCGCGCCGAGCGTCGTGAGCAGCCACGCGTTCGAGCGGGCGACGCGGCTGTGGAGCACGTCGCCGACGATGACGACGCGCGTGCCGTCGAGGCCCTTCCCGCGCGCGGCGGATCCGTGCAGCCGGCGGCGGATCGTGAACGCGTCGAGCAGCGCCTGCGTGGGGTGCTCGTGCGTGCCGTCGCCCGCGTTGACGATGCCTGCGTCGATCCAACCGCTGCCAGCGAGGGTGTGCGGTGCGCCCGAGGACGGGTGGCGGACGACCACGCCGTCGGCGCCCATCGCCTGCAGCGTCTGCGCGGTGTCCTTGAGGCTCTCGCCCTTCGAGACGCTCGACCCCTTGGCGCTGAAGTTGATGACGTCGGCCGAGAGGCGCTTGGCGGCCGCCTCGAACGAGATGCGCGTGCGGGTCGAGTCCTCGAAGAACAGGTTGACGACCGTGCGTCCGCGGAGCGCGGGCGTCTTCTTGATCTCGCGGGTGCCGACGTCGGCCATGTCCTCGGCGACGTCGAGGATGTGGACCGCCTCGTCGCGGGACAGGTCGCGGGTGGAGAGCAGGTGCCTCATGATCGGGCCTCGCCCTCGGTCGCGGCGGGTGCGTCGTCGGGACCGGCGATCGTGACGGCGTCCTCGCCGTCGATCTCGTCGAGCCGCACGAAGATGCGCTCGGCCAGGCTCGATGGCAGGTTCTTGCCCACGAAGTCGGCTCGGATGGGGAGCTCGCGGTGCCCGCGGTCGACGAGCGCGGCGAGGCGCACGGCCGTGGGGCGGCCGAGGTCGCCGATGGCGTCGAGGGCGGCGCGCACCGTGCGGCCGGAGAAGAGCACGTCGTCCACCAGCACGACCGTGCGGCCGTCGACGCCGCCGGGCGGCAGGAGCGTGGGGGCGGGTGCCCGGGTCGGGTTCCGCTGCAGGTCGTCGCGGTACATGGTGACGTCGAGCGAGCCCACCAGGTCGGCGGGGGCGTCGGGCTCGAGACGGGCGATGATCCGGCCGATGCGCTCGGCGAGGACGGTGCCGCGGGTCGGGATGCCGAGGAGCAGCAGGCCGGCGGGGCCGCGGTTCGACTCGAGGATCTCGTGGGCGATGCGCGTGAGCGCACGGGTGATGTCAGAGGGCTGCAGCACGACGCGCTGAGGCAATCCGACCTCCTTCCCCGCCTCTCGGGACGGATGTTAAAGGTGGTCTGTTCCGCCGGTCACTCTAGCGGGTGTCGGCCGGGCGCCGTGTCGGCGCCACCCCGTCACCCGCGCGAGCGCCCCTCCCCGGCGTGGATGCGCGGGCCGCGCATCCGCCGTGCGGAAACGACGCTCACGACGACGAGGACGCCGACGATGCCGAGGCCACCCACGAGCACGGCGACGATCGGCGGGATCCCGCCGACCACCGGTTCGCCACGCACCAGCCCGGCGATCCCGAGCGCGAGGGCGACCCCGAGCAGGGCGCCGGCGAGCGCCAGGAGGGCGAGCCGGACCACCCGGAGCGCCGGGGCCGGGCGGTCGACGGTGGCGGCGACGCTCGCGGCGTAGGCCCGCGCGGGGCCGAACGCCTCTACGGGATCCTCCCCCGTGTCGGCGACGTGGCTCTCCACCTGCGCGACGGCGTCGCCGATGGCGGCGCCGGGCACGTCGCGCATGCGGAGCGCGAGGGCGAGCTGCTGGGTGTACTCGGTCGTGGTGGTCATGCGGGGTCCCTCCGGGGTGCGAGCAGTGCGGTCGTGCGCTCCGCGAACAGCAGCCATCGGCGGCGCTGCTCGTCCAGGCGGGCGCGGCCGACCGGGGTGGCCGAGTAGTACTTCCGGCCCGGGCCCCCGTCCCCCTGGCGCCACTCGGACGCCAGCGCCCCCGCCTGCTCGAGGCGGGCGAGGATCGGGTACAGGGTGCCGCCCTTGACGGTGCCGATGCCCGCCTCCTCGAGGCGGGCGGCGATGAGGTAGCCGTAGGTCTCCCCCTCGGCGACGACGGCGAGCGCCATCATCTCGAGGGGACCCCGGAGCCACTCGCCCGGCCAGTTCGCGTCCATAGGTAGATGGTATGCCTGAGTAGATGGCCGCACAAACTACTACCGCCCGAGCGGGCTGGCCCGGTCGACCCGGCCGCGTCCTCCGCTCAGCCCGCGGAGGCGTCCAGCACCGCGCGGATCCGGCCCAGCACGGCGGCGTCCTGCAGGCTCGTCGCATCGCCGAGGGTCCGGCCCTCCACGATGTCGGCGAGGAGGCGGCGCATGATCTTGCCGGAGCGCGTCTTCGGCACGTCCGGCACGACGACGACGCGGCGGGGCTTGGCGACCGGGCCGATCGCACGGGCCACGTGCGCGGTGAGGAGCGGCTCCAGCTCCGCGGCGAGCGCGTGCCAGCCCGCCGCGTCGTCGTCCGCCGGGCGGTCGTCGCCGGGCGGCACGACGAACGCGACGACGCGCTGCCCCGTGAGCTCGTCGGCGACTCCCGTGACCCCGGCCTCCCCCACGCGCGGGTGCGCGACGAGCGCCGACTCGATCTCGATGGTGGAGAGCCGGTGGCCGGACACGTTGACGACCTCGTCGATCCGGCCCTGCAGGGCGATGTCGCCGTCGGCGTCCCGGCGCGCGCCGTCGCCCGCGAGGAACCAGCCCCGCTCGGCGAATCGCTCCCAGTAGGCGCGGCGGTAGCGGTCCGGGTCGCCCCACACGGTGCGGGCCATGCCGGGCCACGGGCGCTGGATCACGAGGAGGCCGCCCTCGCCGTCCGCGGCGGGCTCGCCGTCATCGTCGACCACGTCCACCCGGAACCCGGGCAGGGCGCGGCCGGCGGCGCCGGGCTTGAGGGTCGCGACGCCGGGCAGCGGCGCGATGACCGCCGCTCCTGTCTCGGACTGCCACCACGTGTCGACGACGGGCGCCCGCCCGCCGCCGATCTCCCGGTGGAACCAGCGCCACGCGGCGGGGTTGATCGCCTCCCCCACGGATCCCAGCAGCCGGATGCTCGAGAGGTCGTGCGCCTCCCGCACGCCGTCGGGGTGCCAGCTCATGAGCGAGCGGATGAGCGTGGGCGCCGTGTAGTACGTCGTCACCCCGTACCGCTCGATGATCTCGAGGTGCCGCCCGCGGTGGGGCGTGTCGGGCGTGCCCTCGTAGATCACCTGGGTCAGGCCGTTGGAGAGCGGGCCGTAGATCTCGTAGGTGTGCGCGGTGACCCAGGCGAGGTCGGCGGTGCACCAGTGCACGTCGTCGGGCTTCGCGTCGAAGTGCGCCCAGTGCGCCCAGGACGCGTGGGTCAGGTACCCGCCGGAGGTGTGCACGAGGCCCTTGGGGCGTCCCGTCGTGCCGGACGTGTAGATGATGAAGAGCGGGTGCTCGGCGTCGAAGGCCCGCGGCTCGTGGACCGGCGACGCGGATCCGACGGCGTCGTGCCACCACACGTCGCGTCCCGGGGTCCAGGGCACGTCCTGCCCGGTGCGGCGGACGACGAGCACGTGCTCGATCGACGCGATGCCCGCGACGGCCTCGTCGGCCTGCGGCTTCGTCTCGACGGCGGTGCCGCGGCGGTTCTGCCCGTCGCTCGTGATGAGCAGCTTCGCGCCCGTGTCCTCCACCCGGAAGCGCAGCGCCTCCGCGGAGAAGCCGCCGAACACCAGCGAGTGCACGGCGCCGATGCGGGCGACCGCCAGCGTCGCCACGATCGTCTCGACCAGCACGGGCAGGTAGATCACCACGCGGTCACCTGGCCCCACGCCGAGGTCCGTGAGCGCGTTGGCGGCGCGGGACACCTCGTCCTGGAGGTCGCGGTACGTGACCGCGCGCCGGTCCCCCGGCTCGCCCTCGAAGTGCAGCGCGACCTTCTCCCCGCGCCCCGCGGCGACGTGCCGGTCGACGCAGTTCGCCGCGACGTTGAGGCAGCCGCCCGCGAACCACGTGGCCGCGGGCACCTGCGGGGTGCCGTCGGCGGCGACCGGCGGGATCCACGTGTGCGCGGTCTCCCACGGCGTCTCCCAGTCGAGGCGGCGGGCGGCCTCCTCCCAGAAGGCGACCGGATCCGCGTCGGCTCGCGCGAACGCCTCCGCCTTGACGTTCGCCGCCGCCGCGAGATGCGCCGGCGGCGGGAAGAGCGCCTGCCCGACGGTCGCGTCGGCGTCCTCATCGGGGGCGGCGGTCTCGGCCTGCTCGGTGCGCGGGGAGGTCATGCGCCGACGCTACGTGCGGCGCCGCCTCGATCCGGAACCGGGATGTCACGCGACGACACGGAAGCCCGGCGTCAGCCCCAGCGGCGCACGAGGACGCGCTCGACGAGGCCCACCACGGCGTCGGTGACGGCGCCGAGCACGGCGAGCAGCACGATCGCGAGCAGCACCCGGTCGACCCGCCCGTTCGCCGACGACTCCGTGAGCAGGAAGCCGAGCCCCATCGAGGCGGCGAGCAGCTCCGCGGCCACGAGGAACAGCCACGACTGCGCGAGCGCGAGCCGGAGCCCGGAGACGACCGCCGGCAGCGCGGCGGGGAGCTGCACGGTCACCAGCAGCGGGATCCGCGTCAGCCCGAACGCGCGCCCCGCCTCCACGAGGTGCGGGTCCACGTGCCGGAGCGCCCCCGCGACGGTCGTGTACACGGGGAACATCGCGCCGATGGCCACGAGGGTGACCTTGGAGTCCTCGTTGATCCCCATCCAGAGGAGGAGCAGCGGCACCCACGCGAGCGACGGCACCGTGCGGAAGGCGCCCGCGGTGGGCGCGAGGAGGAGCCGGCCCACGCGCGACAGGCCGACCACCGCGCCGAGCACGAGGCCCACGGTCGCGCCGAGCGCGAAGCCGAGCAGCACGCGCTGCAGGGAGATGGCGACGTACGGGCCGAGGATCCCCTGCTCGGCGAGCTGGACGCCCGCGCGCACCACGTCGAGCGGCGCGGGTAGCAGGTGGGCGGGCACGGCACCCGTCGCGGTGACGACGGCCCACAGCCCGACGACGACGGCCGGCACCACCAGGCCGACGGCCGTGCGAGTCAGCGCGGCGCGGGCGGAGCGGGCGCCGTCCCGCCGGCGGTCGTCCGGGCGGGCGTCGCGCGTCGCACCGGCGTCGCGGGCGACGGGCGTCCGGTCGACGGCGGTCATCCGGCGGTCCCGGGAGCGGCTGCGGGATCCGCGGCCTCGGCGAACCGCGGCTCGAACAGCTCGTCGAGCGCGTCGTCGACCTTCCCCTGGTCGGTCACGTCGCCCGAGTCCACGAGGATCGGGCCGACGCGCTCGAGGACGGTGCGCTGCGCGTCGCCGGGCACCGGATCCACGGCCAGGTTCGTGCGGTCGATCACGGAGGTGGCGACCCCGGGGTCGATCGCCGCGGCCCGCGCGAGGATCGCCGCCGTCTCGTCCGGGTGCGCGACGGCCCACGCGCGCGCCTGCTCGTACGCGTCGACGACGGCTTGCGCGAGATCGGGCGACGCGTCGAGGAACGACTGCGTCGCGTTCAGGAACCCGTAGGTCGCGAAGTCGACGTTCCGGTACAGCAGCGTGGATCCCGCCTGCGCCTCGCTCGCGGCCATCAGCGGGTCGAGCCCGGCCCACGCGTCGACCGCGCCGTTCTCGAGCGCCGCGCGGCCGTCGGCGTGCTGGAGGTTCTGGATGGTGACGTCGGAGGCGGGGATGCCCGCCTGATCCAGCGTCTGCAGGAGGAAGAAGTACGGGTCGGTGCCCTTCGTGGCGGCGATGTCGGCGCCGCGGAGCTCGTCGACGCTCGTGATGGGCGAGCCCTTCGGCACGACGATCGCCGTCCACTCGGGCTGGGAGTACACGTCGATGGTGCGGATGGGCGAGCCGTTGGCGCGGGCGAGCAGCGCGGCGGAGCCCGCGGTGGAGCCCACGTCGACGGCGCCCGCCCGCAGCAGCTCGTTGGCCTTGTTCGAGCCCGCGGACTGCACCCAGTCGACCTTGACGTCGGATCCGAGGCGCGACTCGAGGAGGCCCTGGTCCTTCACGATGAGGCTGAGCGGGTTGTAGGTCGCCCAGTCGACCGTGAGCGTGTCGGCGCTCCAGCCGCCCGCGGCGGCCGGGGCGGGAGCGACGGAGGAGCCCTCGCCCGCGGCGCAGCCGGCGAGGAGCAGGACGGCGGCGGTCGCGAGCGCGAGGGCGGATCGGCGGGGCAGGAGTCGGGTCACGGGGTCCTCGGTGCGGTGTCGGGTGCGGTGGTCGAGCGGGGCCGGCGGATGGGGCGGATCAGCCGCCGCGGTGGCCCGGCACGCCGAGCCCCTCGAGCAGCTCCGCGCGGAGGGCCGCGAGGGTGGCGTCGCCGCGGTCGCGCGGGCGGGCGCCCGGCACGTCGAGCACGCGGCGCACGGTCGCGCCCGGCGCGGCGCCGGGCGCGGGATCGGGCCCCAGCAGCACCACGCGGTCGGCGAGGTGCAGCGCCTCGTCCACGTCGTGGGTGACGAGCAGGACGGTCGTGGGGATCGCGGCGTGCACGTCGAGGAGGAGGTCCTGCATCCGCAGCCGGGTGAGGGCGTCGAGCGCGCCGAACGGCTCGTCGAGCACGAGCACGCGGGGTCGGCGGGCGAGCGCGCGGGCGAGCGACGCGCGCTGGGCCATGCCGCCGGAGACCTGGCGCGGACGGAGGTCGGCCGCCTCGGCGAGGCCCGTGAGCTCCAGCAGGTCGCGCACCCGGGCGTCGCCCTCGGCGCGCGGCACGTCGCGCGGGAGGCCGAGCCGCACGTTGGCGCGGAGCGTGCGCCAGGGCAGCAGCCGGGGCTCCTGGAACGCGGCCGCCGAGCGCTGGTCGACGTCGCGCACGGGCGTCCCGTCGATGCGGAGGGACCCCGCGTCGGGCCGGTCGAGCCCGCTCACCTGGCGGAGGAGCGTCGACTTGCCGCAGCCGGAGGGCCCGAGGACCGCGACGACGTCGCCGGCCGCGAGGTCGAGGTCGACGTCGCGCAGCACGACGCGCGTGCTCCGTCCGCCGTCGACCGGGAACGACCGGCCTACCCCGCGGAGCTCGACGGCGCCGGCCGAGCCGGGTTCGGGATCCGCGCCGGCGTCGGCGCGGGCGCGGGCGGGCGTCGCGGGAGCGCGGTGCGAGGCGGTGGCGGTGGCGGGCATGACCCGACGCTAGGTCGGCGCGTGCCGACCCGCCTCGTCCCCCGTCACACGCCGTCGCGAGGCGACACGCGGCGTAACGGAGGTGGCGAGAACGGGCCCGACGTGCCGGGGATCAGGCCTGCGCGGCCGCGATCCGGGCGAGCATGCCGTTCACGAACGACGCCGACTCGTCCGTCGAGAGCGACGACGCGAGGTCGACGCTCTCCGAGATCGCGACGCCGTTCGGCACGTCCGCGTTGAAGAGGATCTCCCAGATGCCGATGCGCAGGATCGCGCGGTCCACGGCGGGCATGCGGGCGAGGGTCCAGTTCACCGAGTACGTCTCGATGAGCTCGTCGATCTCGTCCTGGTGCGCGACGAACCCCTCGGCGATCTCGCGGGCGTACTGCCACGAGGCCTGCCGGTCGGGCTCGGCCGCGGCGCGCTGCTGCTCGACCGCGAGGGTGGCGGGGATGCTCTCCCCGCGGATGTCGGCGACGTAGAGGACATCGAGGGCGCGCTTGCGCGCCTTGGTGCGTGCGCTCACGGGGTCAGTCGGTGACGCGGCCGAGGTAGTCGCCCGTGCGGGTGTCGACCTTGACGCGCGTGCCCTGCTCGAGGAAGAGCGGGACCTGGATCTGGTGCCCGGTCTCGACCGTCGCGGGCTTGGTGCCGCCCGTCGAGCGGTCGCCCTGCAGGCCCGGCTCCGTGTACGTGATGGTGAGCACGACCGACGCGGGCAGCTCGACGTAGAGCCCCTCGCCGTTGTGCAGCGCCACGGTCACGTCCTGGTTCTCCAGCATGAAGTTCTTCGCGTCGCCGACCTGCGCCGCGGACAGCGTGATCTGGTCGTAGTCGCTCGTGTCCATGAACACGAAGTTCTCGCCGTCGGCGTAGAGGTACTGGAAGTCGCGGCGGTCGACCGTCTCGGTCTCGATCTTCGCGCCCGCGTTGAACGTGCGGTCGACGACCTTGCCGGTCATCACGTTCTTGACCTTGGTGCGCACGAAGGCGCCGCCCTTGCCCGGCTTCACGTGCTGGAACTCGATGACGGTCCACAGCTGGCCGTTCATGTTGAGGACGATGCCGTTCTTGATGTCAGCGGTAGAGGCCATGCGGGGAGGGTCCTTGCCTGTTCGACGAGCGGGATGCGGCGTGCGAGCGGCCGCGCGGAGGATCCGTCATCCGCGGCCCGACGGGGCGCATGCGGGGATCCGAGGGATCAGCCTAACGGGTGGCGGTCACGACGTGCGCGAGGGCGAGGAGGTAGGAGCCCTGCCCGAGACCCGCGATGACGCCCGTCGCGACGGGCGAGATGACGCTGGTGTGCCGGAACTCCTCGCGCGCATGCGGGTTCGAGAGGTGCACCTCCAGCAGGAGGATCCCCGCCTTCGTGACGAGCGCGGCGGCGTCGCGGAGCGCGTACGAGTAGTGCGTGAACGCGGCGGGGTTCAGGATCACGGGGCTCGCGGTGTCGACGGCCTCGTGCAGCCAGCCGATGAGGGTCGCCTCGTCGTCGGTCTGGCGGAGGTCGATCTCCACGTCGGCGGGCGCGAAGGCGACGAGCTCGCGCCGCAGGTCCTCCAGCGATCCGGTGCCGTAGACGTCGGGCTCGCGGCTGCCGAGCCGTCCGAGGTTGGGGCCGTTGAGGACGAGCACGCGTGACATGCGCCCAGCCTAGGGCGCGGGTCGGGTGGGATCGGCCGGCCGGTGCGCGCGGGGCGCATGCTCAGCCGACGCTCTGGCCGCCGTCGGAGCGGATGCGCTGGCCGTTGATCCAGCCGCCCTCGGCCGACACGAGGAAGCACACGAGCGCCGCGGCGTCGCGGGGCTCGGCCAGCCGGCCGCGCGGCGTCGTCTCGCGGAGGCTCTCGCGGATCTCGTCCGTGAACCAGCCCGTGTCCGTCGGACCGGGGTCCACGAGGTTCGCGGTGATGCGCACGTCCTCGAGCTCGCGCGCCGCCGCGATGACGATGCGGTCGAGCGCGGCCTTGCTCGCGCCGTACGCGACCTCCCCCACGACGGCGTCGGAGGTGAGCGCCACGATGCGGCCGGCGCCGGGGACGGCCCGGTACCGGCGCGCGAACCCCTGGATCAGCTGCAGCGATGCCCGCACGTTCACCGCGAGGTGGCGCTCGAGGCTCTCGACGCTCGTGTCGAGCAGCGCGCTGTCGACGGACTCCGCGTGGCTCAGCACGAGCGACGTGATGGGCCCGAGCTCCCGCTCGACCTCGCCGAGGATCCGCTCGGCCGCGTCCACGTCCACGAGGTCGGCCTCGACGGCGTGGGCCCGGCCGCCCGCGCGCTCGACGGCCTCCGCGACGCGCGCGGGGTCCTCGGGCCGGCGGCCCCACGGCATCCGCGCGTCGTAGTCGGACCAGTAGGTGAAGGCGACGTCCCAGCCGCCGAGGGCCAGGTCCTCCGCGATCGCCGCGCCGATGCCGGACACACGGCCGACGCCCGTGACGAGGGCGACGGGCCGGGGCGCGTCCGGATGCGCGGGGTCGGTCACGACCCGATCTCCTGGTACGCCGCGAACAGCAGCGCCTCCTCGGGTCCGTTGAGCACGCTCGCGCGGCCGACGCCGTCGAGCACGATGAAGCGCATCATGTCGCCGCGCGCCTTCTTGTCGCGCTTCATGCTCGCGACGAGCGTGGGCCAGCGGCCGACGGGGTAGCTCGTGGGCAGGTCGAGCGAGTCGAGGATCCGGCGGTGCCGGTCGACCGCCTCGTCGGAGAGCGAGCGGGTGAGGCGCGACAGCTCGGCGGCGAAGACCATGCCCACCGCGACGGCCGCGCCGTGCCGCCAGCGGTACCGCTCGGCGTGCTCGATGGCGTGGCCGAGCGTGTGCCCGTAGTTGAGGATCTCGCGGCGGCCCTTCTCGGTGAAGTCCTCCCCCACGACCTCCGCCTTCATGGCGATGGCGAGCTCGACGACGCGGCGGAACTCCGGTGCCGTGGGATCGGTGACGCGCGCCACGTCCCGCTCGATGATGTCCAGGATCTCGGGCACGGCGATGAACCCGGCCTTCACGATCTCCGCGAAGCCCGTGACGAGCTCGTTGCGCGGCAGCGTCGCCAGCAGGTCGAGGTCGACGACCACCGCGGTCGGCGCGTAGAAGGCGCCGACGAGGTTCTTGCCCTCGGAGGTGTTGATGCCCGTCTTGCCGCCCACGGCCGCGTCGACCATGGCGAGCACGGTCGTCGGGATCTGGATGAGCATCACGCCGCGCAGCCACGTGGCCGCGACGAAGCCGCCGAGGTCGGTCGTGGCACCGCCGCCGAGCGTGATGACGGCGTCCGAACGCGTGAAGTCGGTGGTGCCCATGATCTTCCAGCAGAACGCCGCGACCTCGACGCGCTTGGCGCCCTCGGCGTCCGGCACCTCGGCGAGGTACACCTCGACGTCGCCCTGCAGGCGCTCCCGGAGCCGCGACGCCTCCTCGGCGAGGGCCGGCGCGTGCACGATGAGCACCTTGCGGACGCGCGGGCCGAGCAGCGCGCCGACGCCCGGGATCAGGCCGCGGCCGACGGTGACGTCGTAGCCGGGCGTGCCGGAGACGCGGATGACGGTGGGCGCGTCGGGCTCGACGGCGGCGGTCTCGTGCGCGGCGGCGCCGGTGGGGGCGGTGTCGGTGGGGTGTGGGTCGGTCATGGCTGCCTCTCCCGGGCGAAGCGCTCGATCTCGCGGGCGATGCGCGCGAGCGGGCGGTCGGAGGTGTCGATGGTCAGGTCGGCGAGCGAGCGGTAGAGCTCCTCGCGGTCGGCGACGATGCGGCGCCAGCTCTCGACGCCGTCCACGAGGGGGCGGTCGTCGCCGCGGATGCGGGCGCGGACGGCGTGCTCGCTCACGGTGAGGAGCACGACGTCGCACGCCGCGAGGTCGGCGCGGGTCGCCGGATCGAGCACGGCTCCCCCGCCGAGCGAGACGACGCCGCCGGCCGCGAGGGCGCGTGCGACCTCCTCGCGCTCGAGCTCGCGGAAGCGCGGCTCGCCGTGCTCGCGGAAGATGTCGGCGATGGACCCGTGCGCGTCCACGAGGGCGCGGTCGGTGTCCGTGAACGGCACGCCCATCGCGCGCGCGACCCGGCGGCCCACCGTGGTCTTGCCCGCGCCGGGCGCGCCGATCAGGACGACCGGCACGCTCAGGCCTCGGGCGGGGCGGGCGGGGCGGCGTCGGCCTCGTCGACGAGGTCGGCGCCGGAGCGGCGGCCCTCGGGGATCGCGTCGAGGTAGCCGCGCAGGTTCCGCCGCGTCTCGCCGACGGAGTCGCCGCCGAACTTCTCGAGCACGGCGTTCGCGAGCGTGAGGGCGACCATCGCCTCGGCGACGACGCCGGACGCGGGGACCGCGCACACGTCGGAGCGCTGGTGGTTCGCGGGCGCGGCGCCGCCCGTCGCGGTGTCGACGGTGCGGAGCGCGCGCGGCACGGTCGCGATGGGCTTCATGCCGGCGCGGACGCGGAGGACCGTGCCCGTCGACATGCCGCCCTCGGTGCCGCCGGCGCGGTCGGTGGACCGGCCGATGCCGGCGGCAGTGGAGAACAGCTCGTCGTGCGCCTCGGATCCGCGCCGCGTGGTGGTGAGGAAGCCGTCGCCGACCTCCACGCCCTTGATGGCCTGGATGCCCATGAGCGCGCCCGCGAGCTGCGAGTCGAGCCGGCGGTCCCAGTGCACGTGCGAGCCGAGGCCCGGCGGCAGGTCGTACGCGAGGACCTCGACGACGCCGCCGACCGTGTCGCCGCTCGCCTTCGTGTCGTCGACCTCGGCGACCATGCGGGCGCTCGTCTCGGGGTGGAAGCAGCGCAGCGGATCCGCGTCGAGCGCGTCGACGTCGGCGGGCGTCGGCAGCGGCGCGCCCTCGGGCACGCGCACGGGGCCGATCGCGAGGGTGTGGCTGACGAGGGTGATGCCGAGCTCGGCGAGGAACGCGCGGGCCACGGCGCCGAGGGCGACGCGCGCGGCCGTCTCGCGGGCGCTCGCGCGCTCGAGCACGGGACGCGCCTCGTCGAAGTCGTACTTCTGCATGCCCACGAGGTCGGCGTGGCCCGGGCGGGGGCGCGTGAGGGCCGCGGCGCGCGCGCCCTGCAGCTTCTCGGGATGCACCGGCTCCGGGCTCATGACGTCGACCCATTTGGGCCACTCCGTGTTGCCGATGCGCACCGCGATGGGGCTGCCGAGCGTCCGCCCGTGCACGACGCCGGTCGAGAGGTGCAGCTCGTCCTGCTCGAACGCCATGCGCGCGCCACGGCCGTAGCCGAGCTTGCGACGGGCGAGGTCGGCGCGGATGCCGTCGAGGCTGACGGGCACGCCCGCGGGCAGGCCCTCCAGGACGGCGATGAGTTCGGGGCCGTGGGATTCCCCGGCGGTGAGCCAACGCAGCATGGCCCCATCCTCCCACAGCGGTCGGCGGCGCTCCCCCGGATCGGGGCGGCGTCAGGCGCCGGTCCAGGGCCTCCGCGGATCCCGGCCGACGCTCGCGAGCATCGCCTCCAGCACGCGCGGCTCGTCCGGCAGCGCGAGCCCGGCGTCGCCGTGGACGAACAGCCGCACCTGCCCGAGCGCCTGGTGCACGAGCATGTCGATCCCCGGCACCACGCGTCCCCCCGCCCGCTCCCACCCGGAGGCGATGCCGGTCGGCCACGGCGCGTAGGTGACGTCGAGGAGCACGGCCGCGTCGGGCAGGCGGTCCGGGAGGGGGACGGCCGCGGCGGCGTCGCCCGGAAGGGTGCAGACGGTCGTGTCGGCGTCGCGCAGCGCGGCCGGCGCGTCGTCGAGGGACGCCGCCTCCAGCGTGATCCCGAGCTCGTCCGCGAGGGGCACGAGCTCCCGCACCTGCTCCGGCCGCCGAGCGGCCACGATCACGTGGCGCGCGCCCATGCGGCCGAGCGCGACGACGGCGGAGCGCGCCGTGGATCCGGCGCCCAGCACGACCGCGCGCCGCGACCGCTCGACACCCGCCGCCGCCAGCGCGCGGACGATGCCCGCGACGTCCGTGTTCGCGCCGCGCCGCCGGATCCCGCCCGCTCCGTCGCGCTCGAGGAGCAGCGTGTTCGCGGCGCCCGCGAGGCGGGTCGTCTCGTCCACGGCGTCGAGGAGCGGCAGCACGTCGCGCTTCAGCGGCATCGTGAGCGACAGGCCGCGCCAGCCGTCGCAGAGCCCGGCGACGAACGCCGGGAGCCCCGCGCCGGTGCACTCCGCGGCCTCGTAGGACCAATCGAGCCCGAGGACCCCGTACGCCGCGCGGTGCAGGCGCGGCGAGAGCGAGTGCCCGATGGGGCTGCCGAGGACCGCCAGCCGCACGGCCGGCGTCCGCGGATCAGCCATTGCCCGGGTTGTCCTTCATGAACTGCTGCCACTGCGCGACGGCCTTGAGGTGCTCCTCGTACGTCTGGGAGAACACCGTGTCGCCCGTGATGGTGTTGACCGTGACGAAGTACAGCCACGGTCCCTGCTCGGGCGCGATCGCCGCCTTGATCGCGAGGTCGCCGGGGTTGGAGATGGGCCCGACGGGGAGCCCGGGGTGCAGGTAGGTGTTGTACGGGTTGTCGTCGGCGCGCTCGGCGTCGGTGGTCGTGACGCGGCCGACGGACTGCGCCCCGTACGCGACGGTGGCGTCCGACTGGAGCGCCATGCCGATCCCGATGCGGTTCTGGAAGACGCGGGACACCTTGTAGAAGTCGCCCTCGAAGCGCGCCTCCTTCTGGATCAGCGCGGCCAGCGTGAGCACCCGATGGCGGTCCGCGGGCGCGACCCCCGCCTTGTCGAGCGCCGCGAACGTCCGGGAGACCATGGCCTTCACCATGTCCGCCGCCGTCGTGCCGGGCGGGAAGTCGTAGGTGGCCGGGAAGAGGTAGCCCTCGATGCTCGGAGCCTCGGCCGGGATCCCCAGCGCCGCCCGGTCGGCGGCGGCCGCCTCCAGGTCGGCGACGGGCGTGCCCGTCCCCTCGGCGACGAGCTCGAACGCCTGCGCCGCGGTCTGCCCCTCGGGGATCGTGACCTTGGCCTGCACCTGGCTCGTCGGATCCTGCAGCATCTCGAGCGCGGAGGCCGCGCTCATCTGCTTCCGCAACGTGTACGTGCCGGGCTGGAACACGATCTCGCTGCCCGAGCGGACGACGGCCTGGTAGAAGGCCTTCGACGTCTTCACCACGCCCTGCGAGGCGAGCGTGTCCCCGATGGTGCTGCCGGTGTCGCCGGTCTTGACGACCACCTGCACCTCACCGGATCCGTCGCCGTCGTAGTCGGAGGGCTCGGCCTGGGTGAGCAGCGCCGAGACGACGGGGCCGAACAGCGAGGTCGCGATCACGGCGGCGCCGCCGAACAGCACGACCAGGAGGACCACGACGTAGGGCCACTTCGGGTGGCGCCGCTTCGGCTTCGGCGCGGACCGCGGTGCGGCCGGCGGACGGGGCGTGCGGCCGCCACGGCGGGAGGCGGGGTCGACCGGCGCGGGAGCCGGGCGCGGGACGCGGACGGGCGCGCCCGACGTGCCGCGGTCCGGTGCTGCCGCGGCTGCGGCGATGCCGGCG
Organism: Clavibacter sp. CT19; assembly: GCF_027858075.1. NCBI lineage: Bacteria > Bacillati > Actinomycetota > Actinomycetes > Micrococcales > Microbacteriaceae > Clavibacter > Clavibacter sp. CT19. The sequence goes on from NZ_JAQHYR010000009.1 coordinate 200,619, forward strand.
GCGGCCGCGGATGCGGAGGACGCGTCGGCGGGTGCCGCGGACGCCGACGCGGCGGCTGCCGCGGACGGGTCGGGGAACGGCCGGGCGTCGCCGCGACGCCCATGTGGATCGCCGCGGGCAGGAACGCGCGCACGGGCGAGTAGGCCGCGGAGGTGAGGCCGAGGGCGACGAGCGCGGGCGGCAGCGCGCGCGCGGGACGGAGGCGGGCCC